>NZ_JAOCKC010000014.1:0-71564 GCF_029844625.1 Stenotrophomonas sp. GD03680
CCACCTGGTTGCCCAGCAGGCCGCCCACCACCGCACCTGTGGCAGTACCGGCAATGCGGTTCGGATCGCGCGAGTTGCGCTGGACTTCAACGTTCCTGCATTCCACACGGCTGCCGTCGTTGAACTTGCGGCCTTCATCGCGGGGCCCGTAGGTCTGCGCACCCGCCATCGACGATGCCGCCATCAGGGTGCCCAGCACGAGCAGTCGGGTCGAGGTCTTCATGGCCAGCTCCTGTCTTCCGGGATGGGTCCAGTCTCCGCCTGCCGCTGGCAACTACGAGTGAAATCGGTGTCATCAGGACTTCATCGGCCATGCGTCGTTCATGAAGAGAACCGCGGCCATGGAACGATCCAGCGCCTGGCAGAGGCTTCCGTTCGGTCGCCGCGAAGGGAATCGGCCCCCTGCATCGGTGCGCCGACCCGCGCGGCCCCTCCCGGGGGCAGCGCGCATGCGGCTATGATCAACCGACAAAGGGCGCAGGCATCTGGACGTGGATGTGCAGGAATCAGAAAGCTTGAGGGTAGCGGTACTGGAGGACGAGCCTGCCCTGCGCGAGCGCATCATCCTGCCAGGCCTGGCGCGCTATGGATTCCTGGCGACCGGCTACGCCAGCGTCGCCGCCTTCCGCGCCGGAATGGAGAGACAGCCCGCCGACCTGCTCGTGCTCGACGTGAGCCTGCCTGACGGCGATGGCTTCAGCCTGGCGCGCGAAATGCGCCAACGACAACCGGGCCTCGGCGTCATCATGCTGACCAGCCTTGCCGATGTGAGTGATCGCATCCGCGGCCTGACCGAAGGTGCCGACGTGTATTTTTCCAAGCCGATCGAGATCGATCTGCTGGCGGCGGCACTGCACAGCCTGGCACGACGGATCGCCACGCCGGCAACAGCGAACCGGTCACTGCCCGGCTGGAGGATGAGTGAGGACCAATGGGGCCTGATCGCGCCCGACGGCACCTCGGCCGCGCTCACCCGCAGCGAGCGCAGCCTGTGCGCGGAACTGTTCCAGCACGCCGGAGCGCTGGTGTCACGCGAGCAGCTGATCCTGGCCATTGCAGATGATTCAGACGATTTCGATGCGCACCGGCTCGACGCCATGGTCTACCGGCTGCGCGTGAAGGCACGCAAGCGCTGTGGCATGGAACTGCCTCTTACGGTGGTTCATGGCCGGGGATACATGCTGAATCCTGCCGGGCGCACGGCAGGCTGATCAGGAACGTCGTTCCTTCGCCACAGATGCTCTCGACGCCGATGCCACCGCCGGCCTCTGTCACCAGCTCGTTCACGACCGCCAGCCCCAGTCCCGTGCCCGAATCCGCCGGCTTGGTGCTGAAGAAGGGTTCGAAGATCCGGGCCGCCACCTCGGCGCGCATGCCGCTGCCATTGTCACGCAGGTGGATGCGGACGCGATCTCCATCGCGGTCGATGTCGATCTCGAACCGCCCGTGATCGCTGAGCGCATCGCGGGCGTTGGACGCAATGTTCAACAGCATCAGCTCGAACTGGCTGCGGTCCATCCGCACCGGCGCCGCTTCACCATCGCTGCGCACGGACAGTACGATCCCCGACCCAAGCAACTGGCGCAGCATCGACTCAAGTTCCCGGACCGCCTGCGCGGCATCAAACACGACGGCCTGCTCGCCATCACGACGGCTGAAACGGAGCAGCCGCCGGCTGATGGCCATGCCACGCCGCGCGGTCTCCTCCACGTCTGACAGGTGGCCTTCAAGCTGCACCAGACGCTGCCGGCTGCCTTCGCCGTCGTCTTCATGCCGCTGGTTGGCGAAGCCGACGATCACCGCGAAGATGTTGTTGAAGTCATGCGCCATGCCGCTGGCCATGCGTTCGGTGATCTCCTTCTTCTGCGCATGGATCAGCTGGGCATGGGTGCGCTCGCGTTCGCGCATCTCTTCGGCAAGTTGCCGCCCGCGCTCGTTCGACTCGCGCAGGCTTTCGCGCAGAGCCTGGGTCGTCCGGTCGATCAGCAGTGTGACCAGCAGGTAGGTGAACAGCAGTGGGGGCAGGTTGTAGAACGCACGCGCGGGAGCATCGGCGAAGACGCTCATCGCATCGCGTCCTGCACCCAGCACCACGCTGCCCACCAGGACCGCCAGCGTGGTCCACAGCGCGCCGCGACCAAGCACCAGACCACTCAGCACGAGCACCAGCATCTGGGCGAGCTGGTCGGGCATCTGCCGTTGCAGGCCGTTCACGCCCAGATTGATCGTGGTGACCAGCAGCATGGCACCGATCAACAGCTTGACCGCCGCAGCGAATGCACCGCGTCGCGTCAGTACCAGTCCGATCCATGCGGCTGCACCGATCGAGAGGCTCATCGCCAACGAGGCATGCGTCGACCAGTGCACCTCGCTTGAGACCAGTTGGGACCAGGCCACTATCACCGCGAAGGCCAGGGTCGCCGGGATGGTCACCCCCAGGAACAGGAGCAGCAGCTGGATGACGCGCGCGTTGCGGCGGTCCACCGGGTCTTCGATCGGCGCCCGGTCCAGCCAGCGCAGGAATGAACGGAGCATGGGCGGCGTGAAGAGATGGCGAGAAACCGATCATATTTCTGTCAGGAGTTGCAGTCGACATGCCCCCTCGGTGGGCCTACGTTCATGTTGTCGGCGGGCGCCTACGCCACTGCCGTGACACGACGACTACACCGCCCCACTCGTCGACCCCCTGCGGGCAGCCACGACGAAGGGCCTGCACTCCAGATCGAGGATCAGAGCAATGAACCGGATTTACCGTATCGTGTGGAACGCCGCGCTGGGCCGGCAGGTGGTTGTGTCCGAAATCGCGTGCAGCCGGACGCGGTCCGGGCGCCGTCGCCAGGTCGCGGCGCTGCTGGCCACCGGCTCGCTGCTGGTGTCCTGCTCCGCCCTGGCCAGCGGGATCGTCACGGCGCTGGGCGTCGAGCAGGTGTCCGCGCCGGAGCAGATCGTGTACGCCGCCGATGTCGAGGCTGATCCAGTGCCCTACCTCGCCGCCACCGGCAGCGAGGACAGCAATGCCGGCGCCTACGCCGACGGCGACAACGCGCTGGCCGCAGGCGAGGCGAGCGCCGCGGTCGGGGAAGGCACGACCGCGCTTGGCGCCGGCAGCGTGGCCTACGCCAACCGCGCCACCGCGGTGGGCAATGAAGCGCTGGCCATCGCCGACTCGAGCACCGCGATCGGCGGCATGCTGGACATCGACTACCAGTCGCAGAACCCGTATGGCGTAGTGCTGTTCCAGCAGACCGCCGCCACCGGCGTGGCGTCCACGGCGCTGGGCGCCGGCGCGCAGGCCGAAGGTGACTTTGCCACTGCCGGGGGCGCCGGCGCCCTGGGCAGCGGCAAATCCAGCGTGGCGATCGGCGGCATTGCCGACGATCTGGAGGACCAGATCGGGGAAGGTTTTGCCGGCCAGCTGCTGCAGAACACGCAGGCCACCGGTCGCCTTTCGGTGGCCGTCGGCGGCGGCGCGCAGTCCACCGCCTATGCAGCCATCTCCCTGGGCGGGCTGGCCAGTGCCAGCGCTATCCGCTCCACCGCGATCGGCTACCGCGCGGTGGCCAGCGCGTATGACGCCATGGCCGTCGGTGACCGGGCCCAGGCTCTGGGCGAGTTCTCCAATGCGTTCGGTTCGGGCGCACTGGCCCTGTACGACCTGACCGTGGCCGTGGGCAGCAATGCCCGGGCGGGCGCGCTCAACACCACGGCCCTGGGCGCCAACGCGCTGGCCCTGATCGAGGGCGCCACCGCAGTCGGTTATGGCGCCTGGGCCGCCGGCAAAGGCAGCGTGGTGGTCGGTGACGGCATGACCTGGAATGGCGATTTCTGGGGGGATACACCGCGGCTGTTCACCAACAGCGTGGCGATCGGCACGGATTCGGATGTGTGGGGCAGCGAGTCGGTGGCGATCGGCGGCGGTGCAACCGTGGGCGACCCGTCGTTCGTCGACGGCGTGACCCACCCCGTCGACCGCGCGGTGGCGCTCGGTGCAGGCTCTTACGCCGATCGTGACAACACCATCTCGGTGGGACGCGCAGGCAGCGAACGCCAGATCGTCAACGTGGCGGCCGGTACGGCGGCAACCGATGCGGTCAACAAGGCACAGCTGGATGCGGTGTCGGGTGCGCTCGGCAATTTCGCCGACAGTTTCGCAGCCATCGATGTGCAGATCGGCAGGCTGACCACCCGACTGGATGACATCGAGACGGACGTCGGTGCAGGTCATGGCCGCAACGATCAGGTCGCCGTGGGAGGCGATTCCGCAGCCCAGGCGGGCGAAGGGACCAACGCCGTGGCAGTGGGATCCGGGGCGACCGCCAACGCGGACAACAGCGTGGCGCTGGGCGCCGGCGCCTACGCCCATGGACCCAACGACACGGCGTTGGGCGGCAACGCGCGGGTCAATGCCGACGGCAGCACGGCCGTCGGTGCCAACAGCCGCATCAGTGCCCAGGCCAGCAACGCCGTGGCCCTGGGTGAGTCGGCCTCCGTCAGCAGCGCTTCCGGCACCGCACTCGGCCAAGGTGCCAGCGTCACCGCCGACAACGCCGTCGCATTGGGGCGCGGCTCGGTCGCCGATCGCGCCGACACGGTGTCGGTCGGTGCCAGCGGTGCGGAGCGCCAGATCACCCATGTGGCCGCCGGTACCCAGGCGACCGATGCGGCGAACGTGGGCCAGGTCAATGCCGGTGTCAACGCGGCGAAATCCTATACCGATGCACGGTTCACCGCATTGAACGATTCCTTCGAAACCTATCGTACGGACGTGGACCGCCGCCTCAGCTCGGTTGATCGCCGCCTGGACCGCCAGGGCGCGATGAGCGCGGCGATGCTGAACATGGCGACCAACGCCGCAGGCACCCGCAGCGAACGCGGGCGCATCGCGGTCGGTGCGGGCTTCCAGAGCGGCGAGCAGGCGCTGTCGGTGGGCTATGCACGGAAGATCGGGGAACGCGGCTCCTTCAGTCTGGGCGGGGCCTTCAGTGGTGGCGAATCCTCCGCAGGCGTGGGCTTCGGCATCGACCTGTGACAGAGCGACACCGACCACTCCCGCTCCGACGCGCTTCACCCTTTTCCTGGAGACCCACCATGTCCATCCACACCTCACTGGCCGCTGCAATCGCTTCGGTGTTGATCACCACCAGCGCCGCCCATGCCGCACCACGCCTGGATACCAGCAAGGTGATCAAGCGCAACGTGGCTGCCGCCACATCGACCGCCCAGCCGTCGGTCGGCCAGCGCTTCATCGTCAAGACGACCGGCACCACCACCCAGTCACGCAGCCTGTTGACGCAGTCGCTCGCCAGCTCGGCGCAGCGTTCAGGCATCACCACGGCGGCTGCGGCGACGGCACGCGCAGCCGCCCGTCCGGCCGCCCGGGCCAGTGTCCTGCGCAACATGGCCGTACCTGGCTGGTACGTGGTGCAGACCTCACGCCGGCTCAACTCCGCCGAGACGGCAGCCTTCGTCCGCGAGCTGGCGGCCGAACCCGGCGTGACGTCGGTCGAAGTGGACCGGCTCTACCAGGCGCTCGACACCGGGCGCGGCATGGTGCAGCCGAAACTGATCCCGAATGATCCTCAATATGCCCAGCTGCAGTGGAACTTCCACGATCAGACCGGTGGAGTACGCGCCGACCAGGCGTGGGACATCTCCACCGGCGCAGGCGTCGTGGTGGCGGTGATCGACACCGGCGTCGTGGAAAACACGCCCGACCTGAAGGACAACGTGCTGCCGGGCTATGACATGATCTCCGACCGCTTGATCTCCCGTCGCGACACCGACGCCCGCGTCGCCGGTGGCTGGGACCAGGGCGACTGGATGGAAGCCAATTACTGCACCGCGCTGGGCGCGCCTCCGCACGCCGCCCGCGACAGCTCCTGGCACGGCACCCACGTCTCCGGTACCGTCGCGCAGCAGACCAACAACGGTGTCGGTCTGGCCGGTCTGGCCCACAACGCCAGGATTCTGCCGGTGCGTGTGCTGGGTTCGTGTGGCGGGTACGGCAGCGACATTGCCGATGGCATGTTGTGGGCGGTCGGTGCGACCGTTGCCGGCCTGCCGGTCAATGCCAATCCGGCAGAAGTGCTCAACATGAGCCTGGGCAGCAATGGGCCCGACGCCTGCCCGCAGATCTACCAGGACGCCATCGACGAAGTGAACCGACGCGGTGCGATGGTGGTGGTGGCAGCCGGCAACTCCAACGCCGATGCCGGCACCTACACGATGTCCTCCTGCAAGGATGTGATCAGCGTCGGCGCCACGCGTGTCACCGGCGGCAAGGCCAGCTACTCCAGCTGGGGCAACCGGGTGGATCTGTCCGCGCCGGGTGGCGGTGGAGGTGTTGATGGAGACCCGAACGGCTACATCTTCCAGATCGTCAACACGGGCACCACCCGCCCCACGACCGAGTTCGGCATCGGGGGATATACCGGCACCTCGATGGCATCGCCCCATGTGGCCGCAGCAGCAGCGCTGGTCCAGAGCGTGGCCACCACGCCGCTGCGCTGGGATCAGATGCGGGACCTGCTGAAATCCACTGCGCGTCCTTTCCCGGCCAGCATTCCCACCAGCACACCGATGGGCGCGGGAATCCTCGACGCCAATGCACTGGTAACCGCCGCGACCACCGAACCCTGCGATCCCACCGTCGAGAGCTGCACCCCGCCGAATGTGGAACTGAGCAATGCAGTCGAACTGCGCGGGCTGTCAAGCACCTCCGCAGAGCGGACCTACAGTTTCACCGCCCGGGCCGGCACACCGTTGACCATCATGACGCTGGGCGGCAAAGGCGACGTATCGCTGTATGTAGCGGCGCAGCGCGTCCCCAGTGCCTCCGATTACGATGCGAAATCAACCCGACCGACCAATTCGGAGTCGGTGCGGATCGGCTCGCCCTCGGCGGTCACCTACATGATCCGCCTCACGGGAACATATTCCGGGTTGACCCTGGTAGCCCGGCAGTAAGCCTCAAGGGCGGCGCCACTCCGCGCCGCCCTCGATGCCCGGGGTCCTTCGATGGAAAGCCTGCCCAGGAAACTCTCCTTGACTGATCGGCGCACGTTGCCGTCCCTCATCGGGGCGGTGACACGCCCCCTGCGGCCGCATGCGTTGTCCAGCCGCCACGGGACCTCCAGCGGGCTGCTGGACAGACATACCTTCACGATCGACTACACCACACGATCACCCCGGTTACCGGGCCGATCGCCCGTCGCCGTCCTCGTCGATGTCCTTGACCTGCCGAATGCCGAGCCCTGTCAGGCCTTCGGCATGGCCTCGCTGGAGACGCGGGTCAGGCAGGACGCAGCACGCATCGAGGCCGCCCTGGACGGCCAGGCGGACGTCCACCATATGGGCGGCAGCCGTTTCGCCTTCATCGTGGAGCTGCCCACCCGTGACGCCGTCGAGCGCCTGGTGGAAGCGCTGCACCTGCGCCTGACGCAGCCCAGGGAGGGTGCAGCGCAGCCCCTCCGGCCTCTCGTCCACGTCGGCCTCTGCCAGGCCGAAACCGGCAAGGACAGCGCCGACGACATCATCCGCGGGATGTTCGTGGGACTTCACTGGGCAGTGTCCAGCCAGGTCACCTACTGCTGGTACTCCGCCCCCCGCGATGAAAGTCTGCGGCGCGAGTATTACCTGCTTGCCGGCGCCCGCGACGGCCTGCGCCACGACGAATTCCATCTGCTCTACCAGCCTCGTTTCCGCGGGTCTGATCTCAGTGCGGTGTCAGCGGAGGCGCTGATCCGCTGGGATCATCCTCGGCTTGGCCCGGTCAGCCCTGCCGAATTCATCCCGGTATTCGAACGTAACGCACTGATGGAGAAGGTCACGGAGTGGGTCGTCGACCGAGCGCTGGAGCAGCTGTCATGCTGGAGACGCGACGGCATCACGCTGGGCCTGTCGATCAATCTGTCTGCACGGAATGTGGCCCGTGCCGGCATGGCCGATGCGCTGGTCGCCAGGATCCATGCCGAGGGGCTGCGCTGCAGCGACCTCGAGATCGAGATCACCGAAGGAGAATGGTTGAGGGTGAACTCCGTGCCCGGCGAGCAGCTCAGGCGGATGGCATCGGCGGGAATCCGCCTGGCATTGGACGACTTCGGCAGCGGCTACAGCAACTTCGCATACCTGACCGAACTGCCGATCCACACGCTGAAGCTGGACAAATCGCTGATTGATGGAATCTCGACCGACACGCGGGCCCGCCTGAAAGTCCGTGCCATCATCGGCCTGGCCCATGATATGGGCTACACCGCCGTCGCTGAGGGGGCTGAAACCGCCGACCAGGTCACCACGCTGCGGGAGCTCGGATGCGACCAGATCCAGGGCTTTGCATTGTGCAGGCCCATCAGTGCGACCGAACTGACCGATAGACTCACTGTTGCACCCCACCTGCTCGAATGAGCCAGGCCTGCACCCGCGGATGGACTACGCGGCGTGCGTTTGATCCCTTCATGGAAGCCGCCGAGAATCCCGGGGCAGTTGCCTGCTCCTGATCCATCCGAGAAGTCTGCCAGTGGCCAACACAGGTTCCTTTCTGCTTCGCCTTGTTCAGGGAGACCTGACCACTGAAGGAGCGCTGACACGCCTGCACGCAGTGCAAGCAACATGCCGTGCATGCAACCACACCTCGATGCTGAAGGCGGGCGCAGGCCTGACCGATCTGCGTGGCGCAGGGATCCTGGTCTGCCCCTGCTGCCACAACCGGCAGGCGGTCAGCCGCATGCGCTTCGAGGAGTTCGTCAAGCGGTTGCCCCGCGCGGATGCCATCGACCACAGTGCCCTCCCGCTTGCCGCCGCTCCCGCTCACCACGCGTCACCGCAGCCGTTCCTGGAACTTGTGGTTGTTCGTGCCGGTGCGGCGCTGTTCGGGATCGATGTTGAATCGGCGGTGGAAATACGTGGTCCGGAGGCTCTGACCCGGGGTACGGACGGCCTGTCCAGCGTGTCCGTACGCGGGCAGACGGTGCCCGTCGTGGATCTTGGCCTTGTCACGGGCGGCACCCGCTGCGGTGCCCGCTGCCCGGCGATGCTGCTGGTGCAGGCTGGCGTCCAGCTTGTCGCCCTGGCGCTTGACGAGGTGCTCACCATCGAGAGTGTCCCGCTCGGCCACGTCCACCCCATCAGCAACGATGGGCAGGGATTGCCGCTCTGCAGCCACCGGGTCTGCCTGGCATCCAACCAGGAGGTTGCCCTCATTGATCCGAGTGTCGCTCTCACTCTCCAGCGGCGGCTCGCAGGTTCGCGGACCGATGCAGCGATCTTCCCCGGGAGGTCCGATGAACACTGAGACGCGGGATGCCTTGCTGCGCCTCCAGGGGGCCATGAACCGGATGCATGTCCGCGTGGCGGCACTGGAAGCGGCCACCGTTCTTCTGCTCCGCACGAACGCAGGCAATCTGGACGCGGCCGATGAATTCGAACGCAGCATCCGCCACTACCTCAGCGGCATGGACCTGCACCGGGAACACGTGTTTGCATTCGAGCAGATCGTCGAGCCTTGGCTCGGCATCCTGCGGGATCCGCTGGCCGGCATTCGCTCCCCTCCACCATCGGCCTGAACCGAAGGAGTGTGCGACTCAGCGCTTCTCGTCGGGCCGCCCGCCGATACGACGTCCTTGTGAGTCAACCACTGTTGCCTCCCCGAAGCCCATGGCGCGCACGGGTGCCTCGACACGGGACAGGTCACCCACCACGACCCACGTCAACCTGTCAGCGGACCTCGCAATCCCTCTGAATCTCCGCCATGGTGTCTGCCATCCACCGGAGTTGTCTGGGGCTGCCAAGGTCCATTCCAGAAAAGCAGGCCTCACCCCTGCCTCTCCGCGCGCAGTGCCCCAACTGCTGATCCGATCTTAACGCCCAAACTGCTCGCAATGCCTGGAGACCATCGCTTGATACTCCGCCATGGGCGCCAGGCCCATTCGAGCGCGACGCTCGTCAAGCGTCCCAGGAGCTTCAACCGCGCGTGGTTCCCAACGCCCCGGGTCTGCACAACGCCCCTGCGTTCCATAGCGCTGGGGGTCGTGGGTGCGGTCCCATAGGTAGGCGTAACTGGACGCTTTGACCTGCCCCGTCGCTACCAAGGGCTCCATGGCTTCGGCAACAGAGCGCTGGAACGCCGGATCCTTGTCGGCATGCTGGGCCAGCAGCCAGGCCGCGTCCGCCCCGTCCTGGCCCACCTGCGCCACGGTCGGCCAGCCATGGGCCGCAACGATCGCCTTCAGCCGAGCGGTGTGCACCGCATCGACGGCACTGAGCACCCTCTCCTCGCCCTCGGTGGTCAGCGGGAGGTCCCGCACCGCCTGATCGGCATCCTTCATCCGCAGGAGCTCACCGCGCAGCTCGGGGTCAGTGGGCGCCCCACCGCTGGCAGCCAGGGGCGCGAAGAGGATTGCAATTACCCACAATGGACCGAATCGCCGCGTCACAGCTCCACCTCCTGCGTGATGTCTCGGCCGATAATGCCCAGTTGGCAGATTTGCCGGTAGGTCGGCTTAAACTTGGTGCGTCGGCGGCGCCGGGCAACTGCCTGCGTCGCAACAACCGTATCCATGGTCGCTCCGCTGTGTGCCTGTCGCGCCATCAATGTGATCCTGTTTGAGTCACTGCCGCCGCCGTGGCCCCGGATCGACCGCTACAACCGGTAGGAAGCTCTCTTGCAAACCGCTGATTCCAAAGTGAAACCCTCGTCGGCCAAGGCCAGTGCCGAACATACCCCGGCGATGAAGCAGTTCTTCGCAGCGAAGTCCGAGTACCCGGATCTGCTGCTGTTCTTCCGCATGGGCGACTTCTACGAGCTGTTCTACGACGATGCACGCAAGGCTGCACGCCTGCTCGACATCACCCTGACCCAGCGCGGCAGTTCCGGCGGCGCCCCGATTCCGATGGCCGGTGTGCCCGTGCATGCCTACGAAGGCTACCTGGCACGGCTGGTGGCGCTGGGCGAATCCGTGGCGATCTGCGAGCAGATCGGCGACCCGGCCCTGGCCAAGGGGCTGGTCGAGCGCAAGGTGGTCCGCATCGTCACCCCCGGTACGGTCACCGACGAAGCACTGCTCGACGAACGCCGCGACACCCTGCTGATGGCCCTGTCGCGCACCCGTCAGGGCTACGGCCTGGCCTGGGCCGACCTCGCCGGTGGCCGCTTCCTGGTCAACGAGGTCGACACCGACGACGCGCTGGAAGCCGAGCTGGCGCGCCTGGAGCCGGCCGAGCTGCTGGTGCCGGACGAGGAGAACTGGCCGGACTTCCTGCGCCAGCGCAGCGGTGTGCGTCGCCGCGCGCCATGGCTGTTCGATGCGGACAGCGGTCGTCGGCAGCTGCTGGCCTTCTTCAAGTTGCATGACCTGAGCGGCTTCGGCATCGACGACAAGCCACGCGCCACGGCCGCCGCAGGCGCCCTGCTGGGCTATGTCGAAGAAACCCAGAAGCAGCGCCTGCCGCATCTGACCTCGATCGCGATGGAAACCGCCGGCGAGGCGATCGCCATGAACGCTGCGACCCGCCGCCACCTGGAGCTGGATACGCGGGTCGACGGCGATACCCGCAACACCCTGCTGGGCGTGCTCGACAGCACCGTCACGCCGATGGGCGGCCGCCTGCTGCGTCGCTGGCTGCATCGCCCGTTGCGCCTGCGCGAGGTGCTGGTACAGCGCCACCATGCGGTAGCGACGCTGATCGATCGCGGCAGCGATGGCGACATCCGCGTACAGTTCCGTCGCCTGGGTGACCTCGAGCGCATCCTCACCCGCGTCGCCCTGCGCTCGGCACGCCCCCGCGATTTCTCGACACTGCGCGATGGCCTGGGCCTGTTGCCGGCGGTGCGCGACGTGCTGGCGCCGCTGGACTCGCCACGCCTGCAGGCGCTGTACGCCGCGCTGGGCGAGCATGACGACTGCGCGCAGCTGCTCGCGCGTGCCATCGCTGAAATGCCGCCGCTGAAGCTCAGCGATGGCGGCGTGCTGGCCGATGGCTTCGACGAGGAGCTGGATGAGCTGCGACGCCTCTCCACCAACGCCGACCAGTTCCTGGTCGACCTTGAGCGGCGCGAGCGCGAAAGCAGCGGCATTGCCACACTGAAAGTCGGCTACAACCGTGTGCACGGCTATTACATCGAGATCAGCAAGGGCCAGGCCGACCGCGCACCGGTGCACTACACGCGCCGCCAGACCCTCACCAACGCCGAGCGCTACATCACCGAAGAACTGAAGGCGTTCGAGGACAAGGTACTGTCCGCGCGCGACCGCTCGCTGTCGCGCGAGAAGTTCCTGTATGAGCAGCTGCTGGACACGCTGGGCGCACAGCTGGAGCCGCTGAAGCAGTGTGCCGCCGCGTTGAGCGAACTGGATGTGCTGGCCGCATTCGCCGAGCGCGCGCAGGCACTGGACTGGTCGCGCCCGGAACTGGAAACGGCACCCTGCCTGAAGATCGAGCGCGGCCGTCACCCTGTCGTGGAAGCCGTGCGCGAGCAGCCCTTCGAGCCGAACGATCTGGACCTGCACCCGGACCGCCGGATGCTGGTCATCACCGGCCCGAACATGGGCGGTAAATCCACCTACATGCGGCAGAATGCACTGATCGTGCTTCTGGCCCACATCGGCTCCTTCGTACCGGCCAGCCGCGCCGTGATCGGCCCGATCGACCGCATCCTGACCCGCATCGGCGCCGGCGACGATCTCGCCCGCGGGCAGTCGACCTTCATGGTCGAAATGGCCGAGACCAGCTACATCCTGCATCACGCCAGCCCACATTCGCTGGTGCTGATGGATGAGATCGGCCGCGGCACCTCCACCTATGACGGCCTTGCCCTGGCCGACGCGGTGGCCCGCCACCTCGCCTACGAGAACCGCTGCTACACGCTGTTCGCCACCCACTACTTCGAGCTGACCGCGCTGGCCGACGAGCAGCACGAGGGCGGCCGCAGCGGTATCGCCAACGTGCACCTGGATGCGGTCGAGCATGGCGAAGCGCTGGTGTTCATGCACGCTGTGAAAGACGGCCCGGCCAACCGCAGCTTCGGACTGCAGGTGGCCGCGCTGGCCGGCCTGCCTCGATCGACCGTGGCACAGGCGCGGCGGCGCCTGGCCGAACTGGAACAACGGGGCAGCGAGAGCCACGCGGCGGAGCTGGCCCCTCAGGCGCTGGATGCCCCGCAGCAGTTCGGCCTGTTCAATGCCCCGTCCAGCAAGGCGCAGGAGGCGCTGGCCGCCATCGATCCGGACGAACTGACGCCCAAACAGGCGCTGGAAGCGCTGTATCGGCTGAAGTCACTGCTGTAACCGGCATGGGACCGGCGCAACGCCGCCCCCCCCTCCCGCCCCCGGTCAGAGCGAGCCTGCGCCCGGCAGCCTTCGCATTTCCGTCGTGCAGGCGGCGTTATGCTCGGGCGGTCCTTCCTTCACAGAACGGAGACCGCCATGAACACCGAATCCCTCGCCGCATCCCTCTTCCAGCAGCTGCAGCAGGGGCAGGGCCTGCAGCAGGTTTCCCAGCAGCTCGGCCTGGACAGCAGCCAGACCACCCAGGCGGTGGGCAGCGCCTTGCCGCTGCTGCTGGGCGCAATGGGCCAGAACGCCAGCGAGCCGCAGGGCGCGCAGTCCCTGCTCAATGCGCTGCAGCGTGACCATCTGGGCAGTGGTGGGGGTGGCGGCTTCGACCTCGGCAGCATCCTCGGCGCAGTGATGGGTGGCGGCGGCAGCGGCGCCACCGATGGGGCCGGCATCCTCGGCCACATCTTCGGTGGCCAGCAGCCGCAGGCCGCGCAGGTGCTTGGCCAGAAGACCGGCCTGGACAGCGGCACCTCCGGCAAGCTGCTGGCGATCCTTGCGCCCATCGTCATGTCCTTCCTGGCCCAGCGCTTCGCCCAGCAGGGCAACGCCAGCGAACTCAGCAGCGCCCTCGGCCAGGAGGCGCAGCAGTCCGGCGGCATCGGCAGCATGCTGGGCGGGGTGCTCGATCAGGACGGCGACGGCCAGTTCGGGGCCAGCGACCTGCTGAAGCTCGGCTCGGGGTTGCTCAAGCGCTGATCGCACACACCCGTACAAGCGCTGGATTTAATAGACAGCCACTATCGCATTGGTTGAATCAATCGAATTTACCGATCCACAGGCGCCACCTAATGTGGGTCGGGCCTCCCCCGATTCCACCTTTCGCCAGTCCACAGGTACAGACCCATGAAAAGCGAAGCGAAGTGCCCCTTCAACCATGCCGTCGTCGGTGACGCGACGACCAACCGCGACTGGTGGCCGAACCAGCTGCGCGTGGACCTGCTCAACCAGCATTCCGCGCGCTCCAACCCGCTCGATGCCGGCTTTGATTACGCATCGGCGTTCAAGAGCCTGGACTATGCCGCGCTGAAGGCAGACCTGAAAGCACTGATGACGGACTCGCAGGACTGGTGGCCGGCCGATTTCGGTCACTACGGCGGCCTGTTCATCCGCATGGCGTGGCACAGCGCCGGCACCTATCGCATCGGTGATGGCCGCGGTGGCGGCGGCCGCGGCCAGCAGCGCTTCGCTCCGCTCAACAGCTGGCCGGACAACGTCAGCCTGGACAAGGCGCGACGCCTGCTGTGGCCGATCAAGCAGAAGTACGGCCAGGCCATCTCCTGGGCCGACCTGCTGATCCTGACCGGCAATGTCGCGCTGGAGTCGATGGGCTTCAAGACACTGGGCTTCGCCGGTGGCCGTCCCGATACCTGGGAACCGGATCAGGATGTGTACTGGGGCCGCGAAACCACATGGCTGGGCGGTGACGTGCGCTACAAGCACGGCTCCGAAGGCGTGGTGGAATCCCACGGCGTGCTGGTGTCCGATGACGATGCCGATGGCGACGTGCATTCGCGCAAGCTGGAGAACCCGCTGGCCGCAGTGCAGATGGGCCTGATCTATGTGAATCCCGAGGGCCCCGACGGCAATCCTGACCCGGTACTGGCTGCACATGACATCCGTGACACGTTCGGCCGCATGGCGATGGACGATGAAGAAACGGTGGCGCTGATCGCCGGCGGGCACAGCTTCGGCAAGACCCATGGCGCCGGCCCGGCAGACAACGTCGGCAAGGAGCCTGAAGCGGCCGATCTGGAGAGCCAGGGCCTGGGCTGGGCCAACAGCTTCGGCAGCGGCAAGGGCGGCGACACCATCACCAGTGGCCTGGAAGTCACCTGGACCCGTACTCCAGCGCAGTGGAGCCATGACTTCTTCGAGAACCTGTTCAAGTACGAATGGGAACTGACCAAGAGTCCGGCCGGCGCGCATCAATGGGTGGCCAAGGATGCCGAGGCGGTCATTCCCGATGCGCACGACGCCTCGAAGAAGCACCGCCCGACCATGCTGACCACCGATCTGTCGCTGCGCATGGATCCCGCCTACGAAAAGATCTCGCGCCGCTTCCTGGCCGATCCGCAGGCGTTTGCCGATGCGTTCGCGCGCGCCTGGTTCAAGCTGACCCATCGCGACATGGGGCCGCGCGCGCGCTATCTGGGGCCGGAAGTGCCGGCCGAAGAGTTCATCTGGCAGGATCCGCTGCCGGCCGCAAAGCACCCGCTCATTGATGCCAGGGACGTGGCCACGCTGAAGCAGGCGATCGCCGCAAGCGGCCTGAGCGTCCCTGAACTGGTCTCCACGGCCTGGGCATCGGCCTCCACCTTCCGTGGCTCGGACAAGCGGGGCGGCGCCAATGGTGCGCGCATCCGCCTGGCACCGCAGAAGAACTGGCCGGTAAACCAGCCCGCCCGTCTGGCCAAGGTGCTGGCCGCGCTGGAAAAGGTGCAGAGCGGGTTCAATGCCGGCAGTGAAAGGCAGGTGTCGCTGGCCGACCTGATCGTGCTGGCCGGTGGCGTGGGCATCGAACAGGCCGCCAAGGCCGGTGGGTACAACATCAGCGTACCGTTCACTCCGGGCCGTACCGACGCCAGCCAGGAGCAGACCGACGTGGAATCGTTCGCGGTGCTGGAACCGGCTGCCGATGGGTTCCGCAACTACCTCAAGGGCGCCTACAGCGTTCCGGGCGAAGCGCTGCTGATCGACCGGGCGCAACTGCTGACGCTGACCGCCCCGGAGCTGACCGTGCTGGTCGGTGGCCTGCGCGTACTGGGTGCCAATGCCGATGGCAGCGCGCACGGCGTCTTCACCGATCGGCCCGGGACACTCAGCAACGACTTCTTCGTCAACCTGCTGGACATGGGCACGCAGTGGAAGGCCACCGGTCGTGAAACCTACGAAGGCCGCAGCCGCAACGACGGCGCCGCACGCTGGACCGCCACCCGTGCTGATCTGGTATTTGGATCCAATGCGGTGCTGCGTGCGCTGGCAGAGGTCTATGGCAGTGCAGACGGCGAGAAGAAGTTCGTGCAGGACTTCGTCGCGGCGTGGACCCGGGTGATGGAGCTGGACCGCTACGACCTGCACGGCTGATCACCGGCAGGCCCGGCGCTGCTGTCGGAAGGCCCACCGGGCATGGCCCGGCGCTACCACTGAAGGGCTCGCCGGGGATGGCCCGGCGCTGCCTTGGGGGCGTTCGCGTTACAGCGCGTCGATGTCGCCCAGCGCGCGGATCAGACGCCGCGCGCGCTTGTCCGGCTTGTGCTCCGGTGGCTGGAAGCCGTCGCGCGCGGCGATGCGCAATGCGCGCTGCTCGGCGCGCCGTGCCTTCGAGGCCTCGCTCTCGGCATACAGCTGGTGCGCGACCGGGGCAGGCCCGCGCTGGTCGCTCAGGCCCATCACCTGGATCTCGAAATGCTCCTCGCCGCGATCAACCTGCAGGTGCTCACCCACGCGCACCGCGCGCGAGGACTTCGGCCGCTGACCGGCCACGCTGACCTTGCCGGTTTCGATGGCCTGCTTGGCCAGGCTGCGGGTCTTGAAGAAGCGGGCCGCCCACAACCAGATGTCCAGACGGACACTGGGCGACAGCGGGGAAAGCTCAGGCATCGGCAGGTACTACTCCGTTCGCTTGTTCAGGGGACGCGGATTGTCGGGGTCGGTGCGGCAGCCGCTGCCCCCGATCAGGGTCGGTGCTCCGGCAGCGAGATCCTGGCGCTGGCTGCCGACCAGACATTCAGGGCGGTCGGTCGGCCGCACCTGGGTATCGCCCAGCCGGTCTCCCGACGAACATGCGGCCAACAGGCCGCCAATCAAGGCCAACGTCATCGACCTCACCTGCTGTCGTTGATGCATTGCCACATCCCGCGAACCGGCTTGGTGCTAGTGTGCGCCTCCCGGGATTCGATCACCACCCCATGGCCAAAGCGCCGCTTGACCTGACCGCCGGCCCGATCGGCCGCAATCTCCTGCTGTTCTCGCTGCCGATCCTGGCGGGCAACATCGCGCAGTCGCTGAACGGTTCGGTGAACGCGGTATGGGTCGGGCGCTTCCTCGGCGAAGCGGCACTGACCGCCACCGCGAACGCCAACAACATCATGTTCTTCCTGATCGGTTCGGTGTTCGGCTTCGGCATGGCCTCCACCATCCTGATCGGCCAGGCCATCGGTGCACGGGATATCGCCCAGGCACGGCGCGTGGTCGGCACCAGTGCCACGTTCTTCATCGGCCTGTCGGCGATCATCGCCATCGCCGGCTGGTTCATGGCCCATCCGCTGCTGGCGGCGATGGGCACGCCGGCGGCCTCGCTGCCACTGGCCGAGGCCTATCTGCGCATCATCTTCCTGGCAATGCCGACGTTGTATGCCTTTGCCTTCCTCAGCGCCGCGCTGCGCGGTGCCGGTGACTCGCGTACGCCGTTCCGCTTCCTGCTGCTGTCGGTGGTGCTGGACATCGCATTGAATCCGGTACTGATCTTCGGCATGGGGCCGTTCCCGGAGCTGGGCATCGCCGGTTCGGCCTGGGCCACGCTGGTGTCGCAGACCCTCTCGCTGGGCGGCCTGCTGCTGTACATGCGGCACAAGCGCCACACGCTGTGGCTGGGTCGCGCCGACATGCGCCTGTTCAAGCTGGACCTGACCATCCTCAAGGCACTGGTGGTCAAAGGCGTGCCGATGGGCCTGCAGATGGTGCTGATCTCGCTGTCGGTGATCCTGCTGATGACCATGGTCAACCAGTACGGCACCGAAACCGCGGCGGCCTATGGCGCCTCGTTGCAATTGTGGAACTACGTGCAGATGCCGGCGATGGCGATCGGCGCGGCCTGTTCGACGATGGCCGCACAGAACGTGGGTGCCCAGCAGTGGGATCGCGTCCGCGGCACCGCACGCAAGGGCGTGCTGTTCAATTTCCTGCTGACCGGTGCGTTGATCCTGCCGCTGGTGCTGCTGGACCAGTACTCGCTGGCCCTGTTCCTGCCGCAGGGCAGCGAGTCGCTGCAGATCGCGCGCCACCTCAACCATGTGGTGGTCGGCTCGTTCCTGTTCTTCGGCGTGAGCTTCGTGATTTCCGGCGTGGTGCGCTCGACGGGTGCGGTGATTCCACCACTGCTGATCCTGGCCGCGTCACTGTGGGGCGTGCGCGTTCCGTTCGCCGAACTGCTGCAGCCCTATTGGGGCGCAGATGCAATCTGGTGGAGTTTCCCGGTCAGTTCTCTGGTGTCGATGCTGCTGTCGCTGGCGTACTACCGCTGGGGGGGGTGGCGCAAGGCGAAGATGATCAGCACACCCGCGAAGGCCGAGGCGATTGCCACACCGTCGGAGATTCCCGCCTGCCCACCGTCACCGGTGGCGGACCCGGATGCCGTGACCCGGTAGCGCCGGGCATGGCCCGGTGCTACCGCTTGTTCTTCGCGGCGTTGTGCTTGGCCGCCGCGCGCATCAGGGTCTTGAACGCCGTGGCATCGGGCATGGTGCCTTCATGGATGTCGATCGCGCGCCGCGTGTTGCCTTCCAGGCTGGCGTTGAACAGGCGCTTCGGGTCCGGCAAGGCCGCCCCCTGGGCGAAGGTCAGCTTCACTGCCTGCTTGTAGGTCTCACCGGTGCACAGGATGCCGTGATGCTCCCATACCGGTGTGCCCCGCCACTTCCAGGTTTCCTGCACCTCCGGCAGCGCTTCATGGATCAGCGCCCGAACGCGTGCCAGCGTTTCACCGCGCCAGTCACCCAGTTCCGCGATGCGCGCATCGATCAGTGCGGCCGCGGGTGTTCCGGCGTCGTCGGGGTTCGGTGCATGCGTGGTCATCGTGTGCTCTCGTCGGCGGAACGTCCGGAATGGCGGGCTTACATGCGTTCGCCGGGCAATGCAGCGGCCTGGCGGACCCACTCGAGGAACTGCGCTTCATCCAGCATGCCCTCCTGCGTGATGTGCAGGTAGCGGGTATCGGCGCTTCTGGACGGCTCCGGTGGCATCGGTTGCAGGGCCGCGCCGCGGAAGAACGCAACCTTGATGTAACGGGCGAAGCAATGGAAGCTGAGGAACCAGCCGGCATCGGCGGCCACCGCGTACATCGGCGAGTTCCACTTCACCGCCTTGTGCACGCCGGGCACGGCTTGGCCGATCAGTGCGTCGAGGCGTGCGCCGATGGGCTGCTTCCAGTCCGGCATGGCGGCGATGTACGCCTGCACCGGCGCATCACCCTCGCCCTTGGCGATCTGCGGATTTCCCCCGGACAGGAGCCTGGGTGCAGTGGAAGGTGCGGCTCGCTTGGAAGGCATCGCACGGCGCATGCATGGGAATGAAGCCGCAGACTAGCGCCATCGGCAGCCTGCGGTCACGGCGCACTGCGCCATCGCTTCAGTCCGCCAGCGAGGCCAGGAACTGGCGCCATTCGGGCAGCTGTCGTTGGCGTTGAAGCGAGCGCATCAGGAGCGCCATCACCACACCGAACAGGCCGCCCGCCAGCAATCCGGCACCCAGCAGCAGGCCGAGTGGACGCTCACCGCCCTGCCACAGCAGCAGCCACATCAGGGCGCACCAGAACAGGCCGAACAGCAGCCCCTGCACCAGCGCGTTGATGCGGAAACCGGCCAGGATCGGCGGCGGCACAGCGACGCCCATCCGCCACAGCATCCGATGCAGCAACGGTGCGGACTGCGCGCGCGGCAGCCCCTTGTCGTCCAGCAGACGAAGCGCCGCGCGGATGCGGTCGGGATAGCGCAGGTCGTTCTTGTTCATCGCACGAACCTAGCGGATGCAGGAGCACAAACGCAAACGGCCGCCCGAAGGCGGCCGTCGCGGCAACAACCGGAGTTGTCTATCAGGCCTTTTCGGCCAGACGGGCAGCCTTGGCCTGCGCAGCGGCAGCCAGGTCTTCCTTGATGCGGGCAGCCTTGCCTTCCAGGCCACGCAGGTAGTACAGCTTGCCGGCGCGGACCTTGCCGCGGCGCTTCACTTCGACCGAGTCGATGATGGCGCTGTGGGTCTGGAAGACGCGCTCGACGCCGTAGCCGTGCGAGATCTTGCGGACGGTGAACGAGGAGTTCAGGCCGGCATTCTTGGTGCCGATCACAACGCCTTCGTAGGCCTGCACGCGCTCACGGTTGCCTTCCTTCACCTTCACGTTGACGACAACGGTGTCGCCCTGGCTGAACTTCGGCAGTTCGCGGGTGATCTGGGCGGATTCGAATTCCGCGACGATGGACTTGTTCAGCTTGCTCATGGGTTACACCGATTCTTGTTCGGGTGGGCGTGTCGATTCGACAACATAGGCTCATGCAGTCACCGGACTGTGCTGCACGTTTGTTTTGGGTACTGCGCACGCCAGCCGGGGCCGGCGGGAATTGGCCATGATAGCCGATAACGCCAGCCCTGCGCTAGGGGCTGGCCTTTTGTTTCCGGGCCTGACGGCCCTGCTCCAGCAGTTTGCGGTCGGTCTTGCCCAGCGCCTGTTCATCCAGCAGGTCCGGGCGCCGCTGGGCGGTACGGACCAGGGACTGCTGGCGGCGCCAGGCGGCGATGGCCGCGTGGTTGCCCGAGCGCAGCACCTCCGGCACGTCACCCAGCGGGTGCTGGGCCGGCTGGCTGTAATGCGGGCAGTCGAGCAGGCCGAGGTCGCCCTCGAAGCTGTCCTGTGCCGCCGATTCAGCGTCGTTCAGGGCCCCCTCCTGCAGGCGGGCCACGGCGTCGATGATGACCGCTGCGCCCAGCTCGCCGCCGGACAGCACGTAGTCGCCGAGGGAAATCTCCTCGTCGACATTGGCTTCCAGGAAGCGCTCGTCGATGCCCTCGTAGCGCCCACAGAGCAGGACCATGCGCGGCAGCGCCGCCAGTTCACGGACCTTGGCCTGGGTCAACGGCGCCCCCTGCGGGCTGAGGTAGATCACCCTGGCCGGAGTCGGATCGGCATTGCGGATCGCCTGCAGGCAGGCCTGCAGCGGTTCGATCAGCATCACCATGCCCGGGCCACCGCCGAAGGGACGGTCGTCCACCCGGCGGTAGTTGCCTTCGGCGTAATCACGGGGATTCCAGCCGTGAAGGCTGAACAACCCTTTCTCCTGCGCGCGTCCGACCACGCCCAGTCCAGCAGACTGGGCGAGGAACTCGGGGAACAGGGTGATGACGTCGAAACGCATGCTCAGAACTCGGGATCCCAGTCGACCACGACCAGGTTCGCCTCGAAGTCCACCGAAACGACGAAGTCCGGCAGCACGAACGGGATCATCCGCTCGCGGTCGCCACGGACCACCACCACGTCGTTGGCACCGGTGCTGAACAGGTGCGAGACCTGGCCCAGGGCAACGCCCTCGGTCGTCTTCACGTCCAGGCCTTCCAGGTCGACCCAGTAATATTCATCCGGATTCGGCGGCGGCAGCGCGCTGCGCGGCACGTAGATCTCGGTGCCACGCATGGCTTCGACCGCGTCACGGTCCTCGACGCCGGGGAAACGCGCGACCAGGTGCTTGCCGCTGTCGCGACCCCGCACACCTTCAATCGTGGTTTCCACGCCGGACGGACTGCGCACGATCCATGGCTGGTAACGGAAAATGGCGGAACGTGGCTCGGTCCAGGACTCGAGCTTGATCTCGCCGCGCACACCAAAAGCGCCGACAATCCTGCCCAGCAGGATGCGGCGCTCGATATCTTTCATCTGCTTCAACCAGGAGGGCCACGCCGGAGCGTGGCCCGTCAGGATCAGGCCGCAGCGGCCTGGGACTTGGTCGCTTCCTTGATCAGGTTGCGGACCTTGTCGGTCGGCTGGGCGCCGTTCTTGACCCAATGGTCAACGCGGGCCAGATCCAGCTCGATGCGCTTCTCGGCGCCCTGGGCGACCGGGTTGTAGAAGCCAACGCGCTCGATGTTGCGGCCGTCGCGCGCGCTGCGCACGTCGGTGACGATGATGTGGTAGAACGGACGCTTCTTGGCGCCGCCGCGGGTCAGTCGAATCTTGACCATGGTGTGTTTTCCTATTGCCCAGTCGCCAGGATGGCGAGGTAAGCGGGCGATTATAGCGGCAGAGCGTGGCCGAGCCAACCCCACGCGTCACGGTAGCGCCGGGCCATGCCCGGCGGCCGGCAGGCCATGCATCCGTTCAGGAAAGCGGCTGCCAGGGCACACCGGCCAGTACCGCCCTGCCCTGTTCAGCCAACGCCAGCGAGCCACCCAGGGCCCGCCCATCAATGCTCTGCAGCGCCCAGAGTCCGCTGGCGTTGCAGGCAAACGCAGCCTGCACGCCTTGCAACGCGCCTGCCGGCAAGGGCCGGCACACCTGCGGTCCGTTCCAATGCGCACGCAGCAGGGCCTCTGCGGTACCCCGCAGCGCGGCGGCGCGTGGCCAGATCAGCTGGTGCCCATCATGCACGGCCACGTTCCAGGTCGTGCCCTCGCTGACGTGCCCCTGCGTGTCCACGAAAAGCGCGTCGTCAAACCCGTCGGCCATCGCCGCACGCCGCTGCGCGAACAGGCCGAACGTGCCGACGTGCTTGATCTGCGGCAGCTCCCGCTGCCAGGTGACGCTGCGCACGCGCCGCGGCGCGGACAGCGATACCGGCGCGGATACCGCCACCAGCACATCGACCGCCACGCGGGCCAGTGGATCGCGGAAGTCGAAGTGACGCGAGAACACCGTCACCCGCAGCGAGGCGTCGGCAAGACCGGCCCTCTGCAGCGCCTGCGCCATCCAGCCCCGCACCTGCGCCGTGTCCAGCTCGCTGCCGAACAGGTCGCGTGTGGCCTGCGACAGTCGAGCCAGATGCAGGTCCAATCCCTGCGCTGCTCCGCCACGCACCTGCAGCGAGGTGAAGTGACCGTAATTCACCAGCGCCGGCAGCAGATCCTCCACCTGCGCCGGCTGGCCGTTGCAGGTCAGCATCATCGCAGCAGCGCCTGCGCCTGTTCCCACATGCCGCGCAGCACGTCAGCGGCCGGCCGCGCCGGTGCCATCCACGCCGACTGCCCGGCCCAGGCCTGCATTGCCGCCAGCCGGTTCTCGCGTGTGGCCTGCGCGCGCATCGGCCCGGTCAGTCCACGCTGTACCGGGTACGGGCGCGGAGCCGGCGCACCGGCCGCCGCAGCGGCGCGTACATAGGGCGTTGCCAGGCCGCGGCCCAGTCGGCCACTGAACGCACGCGTCGGCCAGGTATCCTCCGGTTCCGTGATCGCCAGCGCGTCGGCCCAGGCCGGCGCCAGTGCTGCCTCCGGTGTGCGCAGGAACGCGGTGCCGATCTGCACCGCGCTGGCACCCAGCGTCAATGCCGCGGCGATGCCACGCCCGTCGGCGATGCCACCGGCCGCGATCACCGGAATTTGAAGATGGTCCGCAAGCCGCGGCAGCAGTGCGAACAGGCCGACCAACTGGCGTTCGGCCAGCGCCGGATCGAAGGCCCCGCGATGGCCACCGGCTTCAGCCCCCTGTGCCACCACCGCATCGGCCCCGGCGTCCTGTGCAGCCCGCGCTTCGGCCAGCGTGGTGGCACAGGCGATCCAGGCAATGCCGGCGTCCTTCAACCGCTGCACATGCGCGGGGGAAAGCACGCCCATGATGGTCGAGGCCACCGCCGGGCGCGCGGCCAGCAACGCAGCGAACTGGTCCTCGAAATCGGCTGGCGTGGCATCGGCCGCACTGGCCGGCACCTCCGGTCCCCACTGCGCGAGGAAGGCACGGCTGGCGGATTCGGCGACCACGTCGCGCGTCGGCGCCGGGTCCGGCAACCACAGGTTCACCTGCGCCGGGCCGGTGGAGATGGCCCGGAACTCATCCATCCACCGCCCGATATCGGCGGCCGAGGAGAGCACCGCGCCCATTGCGCCCATGCTGCCGGCATTGGCCAGCGCCGCCGACAACGGCACCGGACAGGCACCGGCCATGGGGGAGAGGAGGATCGGAAGCTGCAATGAAAAACGCCGACAGAAGGCGTCGGCGCGTTCAAGAATCGGCGATGCGTTCACGCGACATACCTGCGGGAGAGGTCGCCGCCCAGCATACGCCAGTCGTTGCAGGCGGGGTCGGATCCGAACAGGTTCCGCCCCCGATGTTGATCAACGGAACGGCATGCCGCGGCCACCCATGGCGCCCATCATGCCCTTCATGCTGCGCATCATGCCCTTCATGCCGCCGCCAGCCATTTTGCTCATCATCTTTTCCATCTGCATGTACTGCTTCATGAGCTTGTTGACGTCGGCCGGAGTCACGCCCGAGCCCTTGGCGATGCGCGCGCGGCGCGAGCCGTTGAGCAGGTTCGGGTTGCGCCGTTCCTTCTTGGTCATCGAACTGATGATGGCGATCATGCGGGGCACTTCCTTGCCCTGGCTGACCTGCTGCTTGAGGTGGTCCGGGATGTTGCCCAGGCCCGGCAGCTTGTCCATCAGGCCGCCGATGCCGCCCATGTTCTGCATCTGCTCCAGCTGGTCGCGCATGTCGTTCAGGTCGAACTTCTTGCCCTTGGCGACCTTCTCGGCCAGCTTGGCCGCCTTGTCCTTGTCGACCTGCTGCTCTACCTGCTCGACCAGCGACAGCACATCGCCCATGTCCAGGATGCGGCTGGCGATGCGGTCCGGATGGAACACATCCAGGCCGTCCGGCTTTTCGCTGACACCGACGAACTTGATCGGCTTGCCGGTGATGTAGCGCACACTCAGGGCGGCACCGCCACGGGCGTCACCGTCGGTCTTGGTCAGCACCACGCCGGTCAGCGGCAGCGCATCCCCGAAGGCCTTGGCGGTGTTGGCCGCGTCCTGGCCGGTCATGGCATCGACCACGAACAGAGTCTCGGCCGGGTTGACCGCTGCGTGCAGGGCCTTGATCTCGGCCATCATCGCTTCGTCGATGGCCAGGCGGCCGGCGGTATCGACCAGCAGCACGTCGACGAACGACTTGCGCGCATCGTCGATGGCGGCGCGGACGATGGCTTCCGGCTTCTGGTCGGCGCTGGACGGGAAGAACAGCACGCCGACCTGTTCGGCCAGGGTCTTCAGCTGCTCGATCGCCGCCGGACGGTAGACGTCGGCCGAGACCACCATCACCTTCTTCTTGCGCTTTTCCTTCAGGTGCTTGGCCAGCTTGCCCACGGTCGTGGTCTTGCCGGCGCCCTGCAGGCCCGCCATCAGGATGATGGCCGGCGCCGGCACGTTGAGGTTCAGGTCGCTGGCTTCAGCGCCCATCACCGCGGTCAGCTCGTCGCGGACGACCTTGATCAGCGCCTGGCCGGGGGTCAGCGACTTCAACACTTCCTGGCCAACGGCGCGCACCTTGATGCGCTCGATCAGCGCCTGTACCACCGGCAGCGCGACATCGGCCTCGAGCAGCGCGATGCGGACCTCGCGGGTGGCCTCGCGGATGTTCTCCTCGGTCAGGCGGCCACGGCCGCGCAGGCGCTCGATGGTGCCAGAAAGGCGCTGGGTCAGGGACTCGAACATGCGGTGCGACCTGTCTGAAAACGGGGGACAATAAGGCACACAGTATAGCCGGTCCGCCCCTGCTCCCGGGCTGCGACACGGCGGCCGTCGCCAGCACCCCGGGGGTATGCGAAACTGCCACGATGACAATCGTTCTCATCGCCGTCCTGCTCTACCTGGCCGCCAGCGTCCTGCTGGTGCGCGCGCTCGGCCGCGATGGTGCCGTAGGTTCGCCCGCCTGGCTGTGGCCGGCGCTGCCAGCCATCGTGCTGCATGGCGGCTATCACGTGATGGTGGCGATGCGCACGAACGGCGGGCCGGACATGCATTTCTTCGCGGCGCTGTCGCTGGTCGGCCTGGGCATGGCCTGGCTGACGTCGCTGGTGGGTGCACGCGGCCGCATGTCCGCGCTGGGCGTGGTGGTGTTTCCGCTCGCGGCACTGTTGCTGCTGGCCTATCACGGCTATGGCCACGAGCCGAGCAAGGTGCTGGGCTGGCGGTTGGCCAGCCATGCCTGGCTGGCCCTGCTGGCCTACGCCACGCTGAGCATCGCGGCATTGCTGGCGATCATGCTGTGGCTGCAGGAACGCGCGCTGCGCCGCCGCGAATTCCGGCCCTGGCTGCGCGCCCTGCCCCCGCTGGCCGATCTGGAAGCGCTGCTGTTCCGGGTCATCGCGGTGGGCTTCGCCCTGCTCACGCTGACCCTGGTCACCGGCGTCCTGTTCGTCGATGACCTGCTTGCACAGAAGCTGGTGCACAAGACCGTACTGAGCGTGCTGTCGTGGATCGTTTTCGGCGTGCTGCTGATCGGCCGCCGCCGCTACGGCTGGCGCGGGGTGAAGGCGGTGCACTGGACATTGACGGCCATGCTGTTGCTGCTGCTGGCCTTCTTCGGCAGCCAGTTCGCGATCGAGCTGGTGTTCGGACACTCCCGTTGATCGGATGACAGGTCCGCCGGGCATCGCCCGGCGGCGCAGAGCAGTGGCGCCGGGCCATGCCCCGGCGAGCGAGGCGTGCCTACAGGCCGTACCGCTCGATCACGTCCAGATGCGGCTGGCGATCCTGGTCGCAGGCTTCGGCCAGGCGCAGCCAGCACAGCGGATGTGCCCAGCCGGCGGTGGCCTGCTGCAGGAACCGGTGCAGCGCGAGCGGTGCGTGATCCTGAGGCTGGGCGATGGTGAACAGCAGCCCCGGCAGCGTGCCATCCTCGGCCTCCGGGTCGGTCACGGTGTAGTCGGGACGGCTGTGGGCCCAGATTTTCCAGCCCTGCGCCTCCACCGCCTCGACCAGGGCATTCCAGGCGTCCTCACCCGGATGGGCGCCGTCGATCAGCCAGCTGCGGGCGAAGCCGCCACGCTCCAGCACATGCACCTGTGCGTAGGTCGGGATGAAGTGCTCGCGTGCCTCCTCGTCTTCCGGTGCCGGATGCACCAGCGCCGCGTCGAACACCACCCAGTCACCCACCTGCTGGGCGCGGTTGGCCGGCGCGTTCTCGACGATGCGGGCGGTCACCGGGCCACTGCGCCGGGCGTAGTACTCCATCGGCTCGCCCTCTTCCTCGCTGCGGATGATCACCCAGCCCCACGGCTCTTCGACCACACCCTCGGTGCTGGACAGTTCCATGCCGATCGCCGCCGCCGACCCCCGCACGGCGTCCCAGTCATGCGCGGCGCTGGCGGCACTCATGTGGTCCCAATGCGCGGCATTGGGCTCCTCCAGCAGTTCGATCAGCTGCGCGTAGCAGGCCTGGGCATCGCTGAAGCGTCCGGTCTCCATGTACATGCGGGCCAGCGTGCCACGCGCGCCATGCGATCCCGGCGACAGCTCCAGCAGCGCCGTTGCCGCCTGCTCCAACGCCGGCCAGTCGGACACCCGGCGCGCGCGCTGCACCTCGCACCAGTGGGCGAACACCGGCACGCTGTCGCGGAAGACATCCGCCAACCGGCGCAGGCCCGCGTCATCGCCCTGTTCGGCCAGCCACCGCATCAGCGTGTAGGCCGCTGCACCATCGTGCTGCGGATGCGCCGCCACGAAGTCCCACAGCAGTGCGCGTGCTTCGGCCTGCGCGCCGCAGGCATTGAGCGCCGAAGCCGCCGTGTCGGCCAACGGCTCATCATCGGGACACTGTGCGTGGGCCTGCAGCAACCATTGCGCCTCCTGCTCGGGATCGCGCGGGTGGCTCTGCTCCGCGCGCGCTTCCAGCCACGCCAGCAGCTCCGTGGCCGGCACCGGCAACGGTGGCACCTCCGGCAGGCTTTCCACGCGTGCGGCCAGGGCGGCCACCAGCGCGGACGCGCCGCGATCCTGGCGCAGCTGCGGAAGGTGGGCACGGGCCAGGCCCAGCTGCCGCTGCGCCACCCAGCGCGCGCCCCGCTGCAGCGCCAGCTCCAGGCTGAGTGCAGCCACCTCGATCAACAACCGGTGCGAACCGACGCGGGCGAAATGCTCGATGATGGTGTTGAAGCGCGTACCCAGGTCCCAGGTGTTGCGCGCCGGATCGCGCCGGCACAACGCGGCGGCGGTGTTCGCCCACAGTCGCCAGTAGTTCGGCGTCAGCTCGCTCCACGGCACCATCTGCTGCAGCGCTTCTTCGTCGCGGCCCAGCTGTGCCAGCGCCCAGGCCTTGGACAGGCGGCGCGGCACGGTGCAGTTGGCCGGCTCATACTCGCCCGAAGCGACCACCTCGGCCTCCCGCTTTTCGATCAGCGCCAGCGCTTCCTCAGCGCGGCCCAGGCCCAGAAGGATCTTGATCTGCATCTCCGGGAAGCTGTCGAACACCTCCTTGCCGCAGGCCTCGATCGCGTCGGCCTGTGCCTGCAGGTAATCCAGCGCCTCCTGGCCCCGACCGTCGTCCAGCAGCGCGTCCGCCTTCTCGCAGCTCAGGCACTGGAAGCAGGCCCAGCTCGGATCGATGCGTGCCAGGGTCTCGTCGCAGACCTCGACCCGTTCGGGCACCCAGCCGGGGCCGTCGATGTTGCCGTAGCAGGCAGCCAGATCCTGGGTCACGCAGATCGACTGCGGGCACTCCAGGGTGTCATCGCGATGCGCACGCTCGAACAGCGCGACCGCCTCGCCCAGTGCACTTTCACCTTCGACGCGGTTGCCCACGCGGTTGCGCAGCGCCCAGTGGCCGACGTAGACATCGACCCAGGGATTGTCCAGCGCCTTGCCCAGCGCACGCGCCTCGGGCAACAGCGCATCGACGCGGTCGACCTGCAGCTCGCTGACGTCGTCTGCAAGGCGGTTCAGCAGGTGCGCGTTCTGCGCCTGCCCGGCCTGGCGCAGGTCGCCCTGCAGTTTTTCTACCCAGTTCCAGATGTCCATGATGGGATTACGTGCTCCTGTCTAGCGAAGGCTGGATGAGAGCGGGCGTCAGCGCAGCATCTGCTGCAGCGCGCCCGCGATGTCGGTGAAGGCTCCATTGAGGTCGGGGCCTGCGGTTGCCGTCGTCCGCGCCAGGGGCCTGCCCTGCGCGGCGACGATGATCTTCAGGGAGCGCAGCAGGCGTGCAGCCGCTTCGGCCTGCGGGTGGCCTTCGCGCTGTGCGCGCAGCAGCGCCTGCACCGCGGTGTTGTCGAGGTTGAGATACAGCCGCGACGGTGCACGCGATTCGATGCGTGCAGTGAACTGGCGGGCCAGCCGCAGCGCGGCCATCGACACACGCTTGTCGTTCTCGTCGTCCTCCAGCCGCTGCTTCAGTTCGGCCTCGCGGTCGGGCACCACCACCACCGGCAGTGCCTCCGGACTGAAGCGCGCCGGCAGCAGCTGCTCACCATCGCCCAACTGCTCACGCAGCCAGGCCAGCTGCGCCTCATCGAGGCTGTCATCGGTACGGAACAGCGCGCGGTTGCCCTGCTCGGTGCCCAGTTCCACCAGGCGCAGGCCCTTGGCCTGGGCCCAGCGACGCAGGAACGGAACCACCGCATAACGATGGCCATGCGCGACCGGCACCCCCATCGCACGGAACAGCATCTCTTCGAAACCGCCACCGTTGTCGAGGATCACATGCACGGCGCCGCGTGCCGGCAGCGCGCTGGCCGGCAGATCGCCCTGCGAGGTCGGCACGCGCACGTGCTCCACCAGCAGTTCGAACAGGCGGTCATCACACAGCGCCGCGCCCAGCAGCGCTTCGTTGTGGCGGGCCAGCACCCGGCGCCAGGCTTCAGGCTGCTGCCGTGCGACCTCGGCCAGGCCATCGATCAACGCCTCCAGCAGGGCATGCTGCACGGCGCGGTAATGATCATCGCGCTGCAGATCCTCACGACTGGCGGTGGGCGTCAGCCGCGAGGACTCGATCACGCCACCGATGAAGCCGGCCCAGGGCGGGAGCAGGTCACGTGCATCGTCGTCCAGCAGCATGCCGCGCACGAACACCGACAGATTGCGGTTGTCACTGGTGCCATAGGTGGCGCCATCCTGCACCCACAACAGGCCCGTGGCGTCGCTGACGCCATCGGCGCGCAGCGGCAGGGTGACGATGGGCTCGAAGTCATGCTCGAAACGCGCGGCGAACTGCAGGGACTGCCGGCGCGCCTGCACCGGGTGCAGCGCGACCTCGCCCTGCGCCCGCCACGGCGGCGGCTCCGGATTGATCGCCGAGGTGGCGGCACCGATGAAGATTGGTTCGGACAGCAGCGCGCAGTACCGCCCCAGCACCTCGTGCAGGCGTGCTTCGTTGGCCAGCGGCAGGAAGTCGGGGTGCAGTTCCAGCTCCACTTCGGTTCCGATCTCGCGCGCGGGCACTTCGCTGACCGTGTACTGCTCGGCATTGCTGGACACGTACAGATGGCCGAGTTCCGGCGTCTGGTAGGAGGTGGTGCGAACGCTGACCCGACGCGCCAGCACGAAGGCGGACAGGAAGCCGAGACCGAACATGCCGATCAGGCCATCCTCGTCGGCGCCGCCCTGGCGCAGGCCACGGGTGTAGCCGACACCGACGGTCGCCAGGTAATCGTGGATCTCCTGGCGGGTCAGGCCCGCCCCGGTATCGCTGATGCGCAGCACGCCGGCGGTGGCGTCGACCTGGACGGAGATCCGGGAAGGCACGTCCCTGCCCGGCTGCTCGATGCGACGGCGGATGATCGAGTCATGCGCGTTCTGCACCAGCTCGCGCAGGGCCACCATCGGCGTGGAGTACAGGTGCTTGCCCAGCACCGTCATCAGTCCATTGAGGTCGACGCCCGCACGGCGGATTTCGGCGGCGGGGGCGGTAAGCGCGGGGTCCTGCATGTAATCGTTTACTCCTGGGCGCGGAAAGGCGCCACAGGGCGCCTTCGTCGAGCGGGAAAAACTAGCACAGCGAGGCTGACCGTAGCCGCATCTGACGTCTGCAGGGTCTGGCCCATGCCCGGCGGTCCTTCGCCGGTGAAGCAGACGCGCGTGGCCCGGCTCAACAGGATCGCGGCCGCCGGCGCGCCTCCGATGGAATCACGCTGCGTCGATCGCCTCGGACAGGCGCTCCACGGCGATCACCTCCATGCCCTTGACCGAGCCCCCCTTGGGCGCATTGGCCTTCGGCACGATCGCACGCCTGAAACCATGGGTGGCCGCCTCGCGCAGCCGGTCCTCACCATTGGGCACCGGGCGGATCTCGCCGGACAGGCCCACTTCGCCGAAGGCGATGGTCTTCTCGGCCAACGGCCGGTCCTGCAGCGACGACAGCACCGCCAGCAGCACCGGGAGGTCGGCGGCCGTCTCCTGCACGCGGATGCCGCCGACGACATTGACGAACACATCCTGGTCGCCCACCAGCACACCGCCGTGCCGGTGCAGCACCGCCAGCAGCATGGCCAGACGGTTCTGCTCCAGGCCTACGGCGACACGGCGCGGGTTCGACAGCGGCGACGCGTCGACCAGCGCCTGTACCTCCACCAGCAGCGGACGGGTTCCTTCACGGGTCACCATCACGCAGCTGCCGGGCTGATGCGTACTGCCACCGGACAGGAAGATGGCCGACGGATTGGAGACCTCCTTCAGGCCCTTGTCGCCCATGGCGAACACGCCCAGCTCGTTGACCGCGCCGAAACGGTTCTTGAACGCACGCAGCAGCCGGAAGCGGCTGCCGCTTTCGCCTTCGAAGTACAGCACCGCATCGACCATGTGTTCCAGCACACGCGGGCCGGCGATGCCACCTTCCTTGGTGACGTGGCCGACCAGGAACACGGCGGTGCCGGTTTCCTTGGCGAAACGCACCAGCCGTGCGGCACTCTCGCGCACCTGGCTGACCGACCCCGGTGCGGCGGTCAGGCTTTCCGTCCACAGCGTCTGCACCGAGTCGGCCACGATCAGGCGCGGGCCGGCCTTGGCCGCGTGCTGGAGGATCGACTCGACGCCGGTTTCAGCGAGCGCGTTGACGCCATCCAGGGGCAGTTCCAGCCGATGCGCGCGACCGGCCACCTGGGCCAAAGACTCCTCGCCGGTGACGTAGAGCACCGGCAGCTCGGCCGCCATCCTGGCGACCGCCTGCAGCAGCAGGGTCGACTTGCCGATGCCGGGATCGCCGCCGACCAGCACCACCGCCCCCTCCACCAGGCCGCCGCCAAGCACACGGTCGAACTCGCCGATGCCGGTGCTGACCCGGCGATGCTCGGTCTGCTCCACGTCCTTCAGGGCGGTGATCTTCGGCGGATCGACCTTGCCCGCCCAGCCGGCCCGCCGCGATGCCGGCGCCTTGGCCGCCGCCGCGCTTTCCAGGACGATTTCCGACAGCGAATTCCAGGCATTGCACTCGGTGCACTGGCCCTGCCATTTGCTGTACTCGGCGCCGCATTCATTGCAGACGTAGGCGGTGCGGGCTTTTGCCATCTGGGAATTTCCTGCGGCGGGGACGGGCGTGGCAGGATAGCCGAGCCCGGTCGCAGGTGCTGCGACCGCTCAAGTACCGCCCACCTGCGCCGATAGGGGTCGCGGGCGTGCGCCTTGCGGGCGCCCCTCCCTTTCCCACTGGATTCAACATGACTGGAAGTTACAGTCAGAGCCTGGTCGCCATCTCTCTGCTGGTGGCCATTCTTGCTTCGTACACGGCCCTGGACATGGCCGGGCGTGTCGCCAGCGCGCAGGGACGCGTCGCCCGCTGGTGGCTGGCCGGTGGCGCCGCCGCGATGGGCCTGGGCATCTGGTCGATGCACTTCATCGGCATGCTGGCGTTCGACCTGCCGATCCCGATCGGTTACGACCTGGCCATCACCCTCTACTCCCTGGCGGTGTCGATCGCCGCATCGGCCTATGCGCTGTGGCTGGTCTCCCGCCCCAGCCTGCCGCGACGGCGGCTGCTGGCCGGTGCGGTGCTGATGGGCACCGGCATCGCCGCCATGCATTACCTGGGCATGGCCGCCATGCGCATGCAGCCCGGCATCGACTACCACCCAGGATGGTTCGCGACATCGATCGTGGTGGCCATCGGCGCAGCCGGCGCTGCGCTGTGGATCGCCTTCCGCCTGCGCACCGAGCAGCGCAACACGCTGCGCCTGCGCCTGCTCGCCTCGCTGGTGATGGGGCTGGCCATCGTCGGCATGCATTACACCGGCATGGCGGCCGCACGCTTTGCGGACGGCAGCATCTGCGGTGCCGTGGTCAGTGGCGGCATCGATGCCCGCTGGCTGGCGGTACTGGTCATCGTCACCACCGTGGCGACGCTTGGCATTGCGCTGGTGGCCTCCCTGTTCGATCGCCAGATGCGGGTCCGTACCGGGCTGCTGGCCGATTCGCTGGCGCACGCCAACAACCGGCTGATCCAGGCCGCGCTGCACGACCCGCTGACCCAGCTGCCCAACCGCATGCTGCTGCAGGACCGCATCGAACAGGCCATCGAGAAAGCCTGCCGGCACCAGCACGCGGTGGCCGTGATGTTCTGCGATCTTGACGGATTCAAGGCGGTCAACGACGCCTACGGTCATCAACTGGGTGATCGCCTGCTGGTCGCCGTCGCGCAACGCATCGGCGGCCTGCTGCGACCGCAGGACACCTTCGCGCGCCTGGGCGGGGACGAATTCGTGATCGTGCTGGCGATCGACATCCCGGATGACGCCGTGGTCGTCGCAGAGCGCATCATCGCCGCGGCCAGCGAGCCTTTCATTCTCGACGCGGCCGAGCTGCAGGTCAGCGCCAGCCTCGGCATCGCCCTGTACCCGGACGACGCCGGCAACGAACGCGAGCTGATGGCCCACGCCGATGCAGCCATGTACCACACCAAGGACACTGGCCGGAACGGCTACACGTTCTTCACTCCCTCGATGCAGCTCAGTGCAAACCGCCAGCTGCGGCTGCTGCAGGATCTGCGCAAGGCCATCGCCCGGGACGAACTGGTGCTGCACTACCAGCCGAAATTTCCCGCCGCCGATGCCCCCGCCAGCGGCGCCGAAGCGCTGCTGCGCTGGCAGCACCCGGAACTGGGCCTGCTGGCACCGGACGTGTTCATCCCGATCGCCGAGCGCAGCGGGCTGATCCTGCCGATCGGTGACTGGGTGCTGGATCGCGCCTGCGCCCAGCTGCGTGCGTGGCATGATGCCGGCCATCGCGGCTGGACGATGGCGGTCAACCTGTCTCCCCTGCAGTTCGCCTCGCCGACGCTGCTGGCCAGCGTGCGTGCGGCGCTGGAACGACACGCCATCGATCCGCCTCTGCTGACGCTTGAGATCACCGAAACGACTGCGATGAAGAATGTCGACGCGAGCCTGGCGATTCTCAACGATCTCACCGCGATGGGCGTGCACATCGCCATCGACGATTTCGGCACCGGCTATTCCAGCCTGCTCTACCTCAAGCGCATGCCGGCCACCGAGCTGAAGATCGACCGGGCCTTCGTGCACGACCTGGAACGCAATGCCGAAGACGCCGCGATCGTCTCCTCGATCATCGCCCTGGGCCGTACGCTGCAGTTGCAGGTGGTGGCCGAGGGCGTGGAGACCCAGGCCCAGCGCGAGTACCTGAGCGAACTGGGCTGCGACCAGCTGCAGGGCTACCACCTGGGTCGGCCGATGGATGCCGAGGAGTTCCTGCGCAAGGTGGGGTGAGGCTGCGCAAGGTGGGGTGAGGCCCGGCGTGCGAGTTCGGAGCCCTCGCCTGCGACATGGGATCCGACCCCATCCACCCGACAACAGAAAGGCCGCCCGGGGGCGGCCTTTCTGCGTGGCAACGTCGCGGGGACGTCAGTGCATCATATGCACGTTCATGTTGTGCATGACCCACAGGGTGCCGACCACGATGATGCCGATCACCACGATGGTGAAGGCAGCAGCGTTGACGTTCCAGCGGCTCTCCGAGGAGCGGTCCAGGTGCAGGAAGAACACCAGGTGGACCAGCATCTGCAGCACGGCGGTGATCGCGATCACCACACCGTTGACGGTGCGGGAGAAGTCGCCCGACATCACCATCCAGAACGGGATGACGGTCAGCACCACTGCCAGCACGAAGCCGATCAGGTACGACTTCACGCTGCCGTGGCTTTCGCCACCGGTGCCATGATCGTGTGCGTGGTTGTCATGTGCCATTACAGCGCTCCATTGAGGTAGACGACGGAGAACACGCCGATCCAGATCAGGTCCAGGAAGTGCCAGAACAGGCTCAGGCACGCCATGCGGGTCTTGTTGGTCGGGGTCAGGCCGTACTTCTTCAGCTGTACGAACATCACCAGCAGCCACAGCAGGCCGGCGCTGACGTGCAGGCCGTGGGTACCGACCAGGGCGAAGAACGCCGACAGGAAGGCACTGCGGTCCGGACCATAGCCCTGGTGGATCAGGTGCTGGAATTCCCACACTTCCATGCACATGAAGCCGAAGCCCAGCAGCCAGGTGATTGCCAGCCACAGGTACATCTGACCCACCTGCTTGCGGTGCAGGGCGATCATGCCCAGACCGAAGGTCAGCGAGGAGGTCAGCAGCAGCGCGGTTTCCCAGGCCACGAACGACAGTTCGAACAGGTCCTTCGGACCGGGGCCACCATCGGTGCCGCCAGCCAGCACCACATAGGTGGCGAACAGCGACGCGAAGATGAGGCAGTCGCTCATCAGGTACACCCAGAAACCGAAGACGGTGTTGCCGCCGGTGTCGTGATGCTCGTGGTCGTCATGGCCATGGGCCGCCGCATGCGCGGCGTGCCCGTGGCTCAGGGTCGAGGTATTGGTGCTCATGCCTTCAGCTCCGACTTCACCAGGCCCTGGGCTTCCAGGTGCTTACGGTGTTCGTTCTCGATGCGTTCCACCTCGGCGGCCGGGACCCAGTAGTCCACGTCCTGGTCGAAGGTGCGGTAGATGAACGTGGCGATCATGCCGACGAAGCCGACGATGGCCAGCCACCAGATGTGCCAGATCATCGCGAAGCCGAACACCAGGCTGAAGGCACCGATGACAACACCCGTGCCGGTATTGCGCGGCATGTGGATGTCGGTGTACTTCGCCGGCTTCGGCCAGGCCTCACCGCGCTGCTTGCGCTCCCAGAAATCGTCCAGCTCGGTGACGTCCGGCAGCGTGGCGAAGTTGTAGAACGCCGGCGGCGAAGAGGTTTCCCACTCCAGCGTACGGGCATCCCACGGATCGCCGGTCAGGTCGACGGTCTTCTTGCGGTCGCGGATCGACACGGCCACCTGGATGATCTGGCACAGGATGCCGGCACCGACGATGAAGGCACCTGCAGCAGCAACCAGCAGCAGCGGCTCATAGGCCGGATTGACCGTACTCTGCAGGCGACGGGTCATGCCCATGAAGCCCAGCACGTACATCGGCATGAAGGTCACGTAGAAGCCGATGAACCAGCACCAGAACGCGCACTTGCCCCAGAACTCGTTGAGGCGGAAGCCGAACATCTTCGGCCACCAGTAGGTGATGCCCGCGAACATGCCGAACACCACGCCGCCGATGATCACGTTATGGAAGTGCGCGATCAGGAACAGGCTGTTGTGCAGCACGAAATCGATGGCCGGGATGGCCAGCATCACGCCGGTCATGCCGCCGATGGTGAAGGTGACCATGAAGCCGATCGTCCACAGCACCGGCGTGGTGAACTGCACGCGGCCGCGGAACATGGTGAACAGCCAGTTGAAGATCTTCACGCCCGTGGGAATGGAGATGATCATCGTCGTGATGCCGAAGAAGGCATTGACGTTGGCACCCGAACCCATGGTGAAGAAGTGGTGCAGCCACACGATGAACGACAGCACGCCGATGCAGGCGGTGGCGTAGACCATGCCCTTGTAACCGAACAGGGCCTTGCGCGAATACGTGGCGATCACTTCCGAGAACACGCCGAACGCCGGCAGGACCAGGATGTACACCTCCGGGTGGCCCCAGATCCAGATCAGGTTGATGTACAGCATGGCGTTGCCGCCACCGTCATTGGTGAAGAAGTGCGTACCCAGGTAACGGTCCAGGGTCAGCAGCACCAGGGTGATGGTCAGCACCGGGAAGGCAGCGACGATCAGCACGTTGGTCACCAGGGCAGTCCAGGTGAACACCGGCATCTGCATCAGCTTCATGCTCGGCGTGCGCATCTTGAGGATGGTGATGAAGAAGTTGATACCACTCAGCGTGGTACCCAGACCCGCCACCTGTAGACCCCAGATGTAGTAGTCCATGCCTACGCTTGGACTGTATTCGATCCCCGACAAGGGCGGGAATGCCAGCCAGCCGGTGGCGGCGAACTCACCGATCCACAGCGACAGCATGATCAGCACCGCACCGGCGACGAACAGCCAGAAGCTGAGCGAGTTGACGAACGGGAACGCGACGTCGCGCGCACCGATCTGCAGCGGCACGGCCAGATTCATCAGGCCGGTGATCAACGGCATCGCCACGAAGAAGATCATGATCACGCCGTGGGCGGTGAAGATCTGGTCGTAGTGGTGCGGCGGCAGGTAACCCTCGGAGCCACCGACGGCGATGGCCTGCTGGGTGCGCATCATGATCGCGTCGGAGAAACCGCGCAGCAGCATGACGAAGGCGACGATGAGGTACATCACGCCGATCTTCTTGTGATCCACCGAGGTGAACCACTCCTTCCACAGATAGCCCCACAGCTTGAACTTGGTGATCAGGGCGACGACGCCCAGGCCACCCAGCACCGCACCGACCAGTGTGGTCAGCACGATCGGATCGTGGGGGATCGACTCAAGAGAGAGTTTTCCCAGCATGTTCATTCTCCCGAGCCCGCATGACCGGCGTGGCCGGCGTGCTCGTGTTCAGTGGCATCCAGGTTTTCCCCGGACTCCTTGGACTTGTGCTCTTCGCTCGGGGCGTGGCCTTCGTGCCCTTCATGGCTGGCAGCATCGGCGGCAGCGGCGCCCGCATGGGCGTGCTTCATGCCGTAGTGCTTGTTGTCGCCCATGTGCTTGGCGATGACCCAGTCGAACAGGCCCTCCTCGGACCGGCCGTAGTAGGTCACCGGATACCACTCGGCATTGCGCGCTTCACCCAGGGCCTTGAACGAAGTCTTGTCCAGCGTCTGCTCACCGGCGCGGACCTGGTCCAGCCACTGGCGGTACTCGGCATCGGTGACCGAATAGGCAGTGAAGTGCATCTTGGCGAAGCCCGCACCGCTGTAGTGCGAGGACATGCCCGGGAATTCACCGGTTTCGTTGGCGATCAGGTGGAGCTTGGTCTCCATCGCCGCCATCGAATAGATCATGCTGCCCAGGTGCGGGATGAAGAAGGCATTCATCACCGTGTCGGAGGTGATCTTGAAGTTCAGCGGAGTGTTGACCGGGAACTTGATCTCGTTGACGACCGCGATCTTCTCTTCCGGATAGATGAACAGCCACTTCCAGTCCAGCGAGATCGCCTCGATGGTGACCGGCTTGACGTCCGATTCCAGCGGCTTGTACGGATCCAGCGCGTGCGAGGAGCGCCAGGTCAGCACGGCCAGCACCAGCACGATCATGCAGGGGATCGACCACACCACCACCTCGATCGCCGTCGAGTGCGACCACTTCGGCTCGTAACGGGCCTTGGTGTTGGAAGCGCGGTACTTCCACGCGAAGGTCAGGGTCATGATGATGACCGGGATGACGACCAGCAGCATGAGCACGGTGGCCGTGATCAGCAGGGTCTTCTCATCCTGGCCGATCTGGCCCTTCGGACTGAGGATGGCCACGGCATCGCAGCCGGTGAGCATCACCAGCACTGCGAGCAGCAGGCCCGGGCGCAACCAGCGCCCAAGGGTTTTCAACGGAATCATCGGTCGATCCAATTGCGAGGGAATGCCGTTCCCCGTCCTGCCCGCTCCGGCCAAAGCCGGTCCCACCCGTCCGGAGACAGGCAGGGAGGTGGGGTCGAGTCAGCCTTGCAATTTTAGGCCGTCACCCACCATTTAAGAAAGGCATTGACAATGATCCACCGCAGGAAAGGCCCCATTCTGGCTGCGACACGTTGTCGCACCGTGCGAGCGATGGGGCCCGGGGCATCGCAGCCGCAGGTGTCGCCGCGCCGGAATCCCTCGTTCGGCAAAGTCGAATGAACGCATTCAGGAACTGTGGCATGCTGACGCGCGTGCGATGCTTTCCGTCTACTGGAGATCTCCAATGGGCAAAGTCGATTTCAAGACGCCTGACCGCACCCTGTACCGGGCGCCGACCGGCGACTTCGTCCTGCTCCAAGTGCCCTCCCTGCCGTTCGTGATGATTGACGGCCGCGGCGACCCCAACACGGCAATCGCCTACGCCGAGGCCGTACGCTGGCTTTACTCCGTCAGCTATGCGTTGAAGTTCGCCCTCAAGGCGGTGGGACAGGACCATGTGGTTGCGCCGCTGGAGGGGCTCTGGAGCGCTGAGGATCCGGGCAGCTTCGTCGCCCGCCGCAAGGACGAATGGACCTGGACCCTGATGATCCGCACCCCGGATGCCGTCGACACGCCGCGGTTCGCTGCAGCAACGGAGAAGGTGAGGGCGAAGCTCGGTGCGCCACCCTCCAGCCTGCGCCTGCAGCGGCTGGAGGAGGGTCTCTGCCTGCAAACGCTGCACGTGGGCCCCTATGAGGATGAAGGCCCGACACTCGCGAGGCTGCACCAGGAGGTGATGCCATCGCTGGGCTACACGTTTGCCGGCCCGCACCATGAGATCTATCTGAGCGACCCACGGAAGACCGCTCCTTCGCGACTCAAGACACTCCTGCGCCAACCTGTGCGGGCGGTAGAGGCGGATGAGCCGCCGGTGGACGCCCCCGCCCGGCGGGCGAGGACGTCCTCCCTGCATCAGAACCGGTAACCCAGGCCCAGCTGCACACCATTCTGCAGCTGGCCGTCGCGGCGCTCGCCCACATAGTCGACCATCACCGACAGCCGCTCGCTGGCCCGGCTGGTCACACCCAGGTTCCAGCTCAGCACCTGCTCGCCCACCGTCTGGCTGTTGCTGCCGAACACCAGATCCGGCGCCGCCGCAAAGCCGGTGCTGTAGCGGGCCTGCGTATCCCCCAGCTGCTTCTGCCACACCACCCGCGCCCGCGGGGTGATGCGCTCGCCGTTGTTGCCCTCGAAGGTCTTGAACAGCTGCAGGCCCGCGCCGACCCGGATGCTCTCCAGGCTGCCGCCACGCCCGGCCAGCGCCGCCACGCCCTGCCCTTCGTTGAACCGCGTCGCGGAGGTGCGCGCGTAGTCCACCACCGGCAGCAGCGGCTGGATCACCACGCCCTTGCCGCGGGTGAAGGAGAACGCATGTTCCACCCGCGCGGAGATCGCATCGTTGCTGTACTTCGCACGCAGCGGATCCTGCAGGCCCTCGATGCCGGCGATGCTGCGCCGGGTGTCGTGGCGCAGGTCGGTGTAGCGCACCGCCGCGGACAGATAACCGCGCGCGTAGATCGCGTCCAGGTAACCGCCCACATCCAGCGCACGCACGTCGCCGGTGAAGCGGGAGGCGCCACGGGCCTTGGTCGACATGTCCGCGGCCGCCACGCTCACGCCCAGGCCGACACGGTCATCGGCCAGGCGCGCATCGGCACCGACCACGATGCCGCCCACGGTATGGCTCATCCCGGCCACGCCGGCATCGGCATCGATGCGGCCATGGCTGGCGAAGCCACGTGCCCACAGACCGTGGCCACGCTGGCCATCACCGCTGGCCCCCGCACCTGCTGCCGTCGGCTCGACCAGATGCATTGCCAGCTGGTTGAACAGGGTGCCATGGCGCATGCCTGGCTGTGCCGACATCGACTGCGCGACCTGCGCGGCCAGGCCATCGGCATCGCCACTGGCACTGCGCATCGCCGCCTGATGCTGCTGGACCACGTTGCCGATGCTGCCCAGCAGGGCGTTGTCGGCCAGGCGCAGGGTGGCATGCGCATCGCCACGCAGCGCACCGGCCTGCTGCGCGACCACGTCGCGGTCGGCAAACTGCAATGCGCCCAGCAGCGGATCCAGCGCCGACGCCGGCTGCGACGCGGCCGTCCTCAATGCCTGGCCGAGGCCCGCGCCCGACGCCACGTTGGCGAACGGAGACACGTCATCGAAGGCCGGATTGGCGACCGCCCAGATGCCGTCGCCGGTCTGCACGATATTGAACGTGAGCAGCGAGTTCTCGCGCGGATGGAACCTGCGCTGTGCCGTGTCGGCACTGGTCAGATCGGCACTGTAGCCCGAGCCGTCCTGCCGCTCGGCACGGGTGAAGGCGACCTGTCCGGCCTGCAGCTGCGGCACGCTGGCATCGAACTCGCTGTCACTGTCGTTCAACAGCGCGGTGGTCAGCTCGTTGCCTTCCTTGCTGCCATAGATACGTCCCTGTACCAGCGGGATCGAAAGATCCTGGCGGTAGTAGCCCGGTGCGATATCCAGCGCGAGCTTGCCGACCGTGCCGCCGATCAGGAAGCCCGGCGCCGTGGTGGCCGCCCCGTTTCCGCAATAGTAGTAGCTGCCCTGGCTGTCGCAGCGATGGACTTCGAATGCGTCCAGTACAAGGCCCGCCTGGCGCGTCTCCGGGGTGATGTCGAACAGCAGCCGGCCGGCATTGGGATAGGCGAAGCTGACATAGCCGTTGACCGTCAACGGGCCGCCCTGCGGATGAAGATCGCCACCGGCCACCCTCACCCGCGCCACCTGCGGAACATTCCAGGGGAAGTCGGGATAGTCCGGGTCCCCGACATAGGCCGTCGCGCCGATGGTTCCATGCCCCTTCAGTGCGGCCCCTGGATCCAGCGTCACGACGGCCGTGGAGATTCGACCACCGGCCATCGCCACCTCACCTCCACGCCGGACCAGCAGCGTATCGCTGTTGTCCAGTTCGCCGGTCGAGGCGAGGGACAGCGAACCGTCCACGATCGTGCTCCCGGCCTTCAGCAGACCGTCCCTCACATCGACGGCACCGTTGCGTCCTATCACGCTGTTGCCGGTAAGCAGGTTGCTCTGCGCTGTGATGTCCAGCCTTCCCGAGTCCACCCACAGGATCGACGCACCGCTGTCTTCTGTCGCGGACCAGTGGGCGCCTGCGGTGAGCTTGATCACGCCAAAGGCATCGCCGCCGACGACCTTGTCCACATCCACATCGCGCACATAGGAGAACTGCGCGGGATCGAATGCCGGATTGATGTTTCCGCTCACCTGCTTGCCATCGATGATCAGGACATCGTTGGTCGTTGCATAGTCCATCGAGGTCGCCACCCTGTCGCTGAACAGCGTCACGTCCGGATAGGCCGTGCAGCCACCGTCCTCGCTGGTGTCGCGCGTCGGGCAGAAGCGGGTCGCGATGGCCATCGTGGCCGGATCGAAATAGCGCAGGAAGCCGGAGCTTTCCGTCAGTTCGTAGTGGGCCTGGGTGATCCGGCCTTCAATGACGGCAAAGTCCCTGGCGCCAAACATGTCCCGGTAGTACTGGATGTACTTCTCCTGGCCCGGGTACGGCGTGGGAACACCATCCCGGGCTTCGCCATGAATCCCCAGCACGGTCATGTCGTAACCGTCATACACCGGCAGGGCGAAGCGGGTGATCCGACGATTGACACCGGCGACGAACGCATCGGCACACGCCGAGTAGCAACCACCGTCCAGCACGGTATCCAGGCCATTGCGGCGGATGACCTCGCCCATGCCAACGCCACCGCTGGCAGCACCACCGGGTGAATTGCGGAAGACGATCTGGCGGATGGTCCGTCCCTGCCGGTTCGCCGCGCTGAGAATGCGCTCCAAGGTCCTGGGATCGCTGCTCTCGACGCCGCCGGAGTAGTAGATCGTGTCGCCGTTCAGATGGAAGGTGCTTGCCTGCGCATCGAGCGTGGAGAGTCCCGCCATCAGAGCGAACGACATCGCCATGCTCAGCCTGGACCGGGAAGTGAGGGGGGAGATCGACGAGTTCGACATGCGGGTTACCTGTGTTCGAGAGAGTGCCGCCCCGCCAACGCCACTGCCGATGCAGGGCCACTGGACGTCGCAGTGCCATCCGTCGCGCCTGTGGCCGACGACAGGAAGCACTAACGGCCGAAGGTCGCCCTCACCCCCAGTCGGGCGGCGAATCGCGCCACCTGCCCTCGCATTCCGCCGGGCATGGCCCGGCGCCACCAGACACAAAAAAGCCCCGACCAGGGCCGGGGCTTTTCATCAAACATGGTGCCGGAAACAGGAGTCGAACCTGCGACCTACGCATTACGAATGCGCCGCTCTACCAACTGAGCTATTCCGGCCGAGCACGCGATTTTACGGGCTCCCCTGCCCGGTGGTCAATCCACCCTCGGTCAGCCTGCCTCCACCCGGTTCGCGCACGCCCGCCCGGCTGCGAAATCCGCCAGGTTGCCCAGCGTGATCGCCGAGATCTCCTGCAGGGCCTCCACGGTGAAGAAGCCCTGATGGCCGGTCACCAGTACGTTGGGGAAGGTCATCAGGCGCTGGAACGCTTCATCGTCGATGATTTCCCCGGAGAGATCCTGGAAGAACAGCGCGCTTTCCTGCTCGTAGACGTCGATGGCCAGGTGGCCCAGCCGGCGTGATTTCAGCGCGCGGATGACCGCATGGGTGTCGACCAGACCGCCACGCGAGGTGTTGACCAGCATGGCACCCGCCTTCATCTGCGCCAGCGACGCATCGTTGATCAGGTGATGGGTATCCGCCGTCAATGGGCAGTGCAGCGACACGATGTCGGCGCGGGACAGCAGCTCGGCCAGAGCCACGTTTTCTCCCAGCCCGGCGAAGGATGCCGATGGATAGGGATCATGGCCCAGCACCGTGCAGCCCAGGCCCTTGAAGATGCGCGCCGTCGCCACACCGATCTTGCCGGTGCCGACGATGCCGACGGTGCGGCCATGCAGGGTGTGCCCAAGCAGGCCATCGAGCATGAAGTTGCCTTCGCGCACGCGGTTGTAGGCGCGATGTGTCTGCCGGTTGAGGGTCATCACCAGGGCCAGTGCATGCTCGGCGACGGCCTCAGGTGAGTAGGCCGGCACGCGCGCGACGAACAGGCCCAGCGACGTCGCAGCGGCGAGATCGACGTTGTTGAAGCCGGCGCACCGCAGCAGCACGGCGCGCACGCCCTGAGCGTGCAGGGCCTGCAGCACAGGGGCATCAAGACGATCATTGACGAACACGCAGACGGCGTCGCAGCCCTGTGCCAGCGTGGCGGTATGCAGGTCGAGCGAGGCATCGAAGTAGACGAACGCGAAATCCTGTTCTGCGGCGCCGCGCTGATTGGCCTCGTCAAGAAAGCGGCGATCATAGGGCCGGGCGCTGAAGACTGCGATCTGCATGGAGGGGCCTGGGTGGAATTCCATGCCGAACCATACCGCAGCAGCGTGCGTCCTGGGATGGCACCGGCGATGCGGGCATCGCCGGTGCCGCCGGCCACTCAGAACCGGTAACCGAGCCCCAGCTGCACACCATTCTGCAGCTGGCCGTCGCGGCGCTCGCCCACATAGTCGACCATCACCGACAGCCGCTCGCTGGCCCGGCTGGTCACACCCAGGTTCCAGCTCAGCACCTGCTCGCCCACCGTCTGGCTGTTGCTGCCGAACACCAGATCCGGCGCCGCCGCAAAGCCGGTGCTGTAGCGGGCCTGCGTATCCCCCAGCTCCTTCTGCCACACCACCCGCGCCCGCGGGGTGATGCGCTCGCCGTTGTTGCCCTCGAAGGTCTTGAACAGCTGCAGGCCCGCACCGACCCGGATGCTCTCCAGGCTGCCGCCACGCCCGGCCAGCGCCGCCACGCCCTGCCCTTCGTTGAACCGCGTCGCGGAGGTGCGCGCGTAGTCCACCACCGGCAGCAGCGGCTGGATCACCACGCCCTTGCCGCTGGTGAAGGAGAACGCATGTTCCACCCGCGCAGAGATCGCATCGTTGCTGTACTTCGCACGCAGCGGATCCTGCAGGCCCTCGATGCCGGCGATGCTGCGCCGGGTGTCGTGGCGCAGGTCGGTGTAGCGCACCGCCGCGGACAGATAACCGCGCGCGTAGATCGCGTCCAGGTAACCGCCCACATCCAGCGCACGCACGTCGCCGGTGAAGCTGGAGGCGCCACGGGCCTTGGTCGACATGTCCGCGGCCGCCACGCTTACGCCCAGGCCGACACGGTCATCGGCCAGGCGCGTATCGGCACCGACCACGATGCCGCCCACGGTATGGCTCATCCCGGCCACGCCAGCATCGGCATCGATGCGGCCATGGCTGGCAAAGCCACGTGCCCACAGTCCGTGGCCACGCTGGCCATCGCCATTGGCCCCCGCACCTGCTGCCGTCGGCTCGACCAGATGCATTGCCAGCTGGTTGAACAGGGTGCCATGGCGCGTGCCCGGCTGTGCCGACATCGACTGCGCGACCTGCGCGGCCAGGCCATCGGCATCGCCACCGGCACTGCGCATCGCCGCCTGATGCTGCTGGACCACGTTGCCGATGCTGCCCAGCAGGGCGTTGTCGGCCAGGCGCAGGGTGGCGTGCGCGTCGCCACGCAGCGCACCGGCCTGCTGCGCGACCACGTCGCGGTCGGCGAACTGCAGTACGCCCAGCAGCGGCTTCAGGCCACTGTCCTGGCGATCGGATGCAGCTCCCAGCACACGCCCCAGGTCATCACCGGACGGGCCGTTGGCGAACAGATCCCGCTGGTCGAAGCCCGGGTTGGCGGTCAGCCACAGACCATCGGCCGTCTGCCTGACATTGAAACTCAACAGCGAGTTGTGGCGCGGACGGAACACCTCACCGCCGCTGATGCTGGCGCTGTAGCCAGGGTCGCCCAGCCGCACGACCTCCTGGAAGCCGTCCTGGTAGATCGGGCCTTCAACCAGATCGCGACGGAAGTCCTTGCTGTAATAGCCCTGCGCCACGTTCAGTTCAAGGAAAGCGCCCTTGGAGATCACCAGCGCGCCATCGAGCACTTTGTTGGTGGACGGGTCGAAGAAATTACCCACGCGCACACGACCACCGGCACTGCCGCCGCTCTCGGTCACGTCGAACAGCACTTTGCCGCCGGGCATGATGTTGACGTAGCCATGGGTGACCAGATCACCTCCGCGCGGCATCAGCGTGCCGAACACGCGCAGGCGGTTGAAGCCATCCTCGCGCCAGGACGGGCCGGTGCCACCCAGCAATGCAGTGCTGTCCATCGCGGTGCCCGCCACGTCGCCGTGGCCGACCAGCATGCCCGCACCGAGCACACGCACTTCCGGGGCACGCAGGGCGCCACCTTCCAGGGCGATGGTGCCATTGTCGACCAGCATGAAGTCCGCACCGGTGGTTGCGGACGAGCGCCAGACAGCGCCATTGGCAATCCGGATCACGCCCATCGAATCGTCCAGCGTGGACGCGTCCAGATCGCCCAGCCGAAGCTTGGACAGCAGCAGGGCCTGCACGCCGGGATCGCTCAGATAATCCTGCACCGAACCAGCGCCGATGCCCTGCGGACCCGTGCTGGAAAGGTTGTAGATGGTCAGTGCGTAGGAAAAGTACGCCGACGGTCGATCGGTGCTCCAGCGCGCGAAATCATCATCGACGAACGTCTGCAGCTGGCGTCCCGTCCGCAGGTAGCCCGGATTGATGTCACCGGTGACGTCCGCAATGACATTCAACGTATCGCCCGGATCACGATAGCCGGTTGCGGTGATGATCCGGTTGCTGTGAATGTCCTGCCCAGGGAACGACTCCAGCGCGCTGCCGCTGCCATCCGGATCGAACGTGACCGACGTACCGGGGGTGCGCGCAGGATCGCGGAACACCAGCAGGCCGTTGGGCTTGACCACTTCGTACATCGCCTTGTGCAGCAGCCCAGCATCCATGCCGCCGCCATAGTTGCCGGTGTAGATCTGGGTCATGCGCGGCGACGGCTCGTAGATCACATTGCTGCCGTTGTTGGCCGCATGGATCTCCACCGAATCGACAATCGGCAGATCACCGGCAAGATAGCGCTCCACGCCACCGGACTGCATGATCGAGCAGGACGAGATGCAATGGCCCGACACGATGGTGTTCAGGCCGGACGTGCGGATCACCCCCTGCAGCCACTCGCCGGCGATCAGCGCGCCACCGTTGGAGGTACGCAGCACCACCTCCCGGATCGGCCGCCCCTCGGCCTGCGCCTTGGCCAGCAGCGCCGGCAGCGAAACGACGTCGGCGAAGGTGACGCCACCGCTGAGGAAGATGCGGTCTCCCTGCACGTGATAGTTCATTGCCATGGCGTCATCAGCCTTGACCATGACGCCAACACCAATCAGGCCGGCCAGGGCCAGACTCAACTTGGACTGCTTCATACCGTTCTCTCTCCCCCCGCAACACGCGGACGGGAAGCTAAACGTCAGAGCGGGAGGCCCTCCCCCCGCTGCATGCCATGGAAAAAAATGAACGGATTCAGATCAAGTTGGCAGTCAAAACTGTGGCTGAGTTAGCGCTCTTGAACGCTTTTACAGGAGAAATACAGCCTCCGGCAAAGTTAAAAACGCAGAAAGGGCGGTAACACCCCCAGTGGCCATCCGGGTGAAAGGTGAACGAATTCATGATCGACACGTGCAGGCTGGCGGCTCTTCCCCATCCGGTCATCGTCGCGTAAAACTCGGTGACGCCCCCCCCCATCGTTGCCCGAGGCCAGCCCTGTCCGCTTCGTCCCCCCTGATCCATCGCGCACCGGATCCGCCTGGGCCTCCGGACGCCTTCATCACGTTCGTAAGGGAAGAGCGCGCGCCGTTGTGCACTTTCCTGCGTACCCGTGGGGTGGGCCCGGAGGATGCGGAGGACATCGCCCAGGACTGCATGGAACGGTTGATCCGCTATCGCGCGCACGGCACCGAGGAACTGCGCCTGCTGCTGTATCGTATCGCCCGCAACCGCCTGGCAGACCGCGGCCGCTCGCCGCAGGCGAGACCGCATCTGTCGCTGGCCGAGCGCGATGGCAGCGACGAGCCCTCCAGCACGTCAGCCGACCCTCTGCGCCAGGCCGAATCCGGGCAGATGCTCGCCCTGCTCCGGCAGGCCCTGTTCAAACTGCCGGAGCGCGCGCGCGAGGTGTACCTGCTCAACCGGATCACCGGGATGAGCTACACGCAGATCGCGCAGCACTGTGGCATCACCGCCAAGACCGTGGAAAAACACATCGCCCGTGCACTGCAGGGCCTGCGCCAGGAGCTGGGGCCACACCCGCTGCACAACGACAGGGACAACGAATGATCAGCACCCGGCACACGGAAGAGGCGGGAGTGTTCGAGCGCGCCAGCGCCTGGGTGGCGCGCCTGGAGGCACGCGACTGCACGCCCGAGGAACGCGAGCGCTTCGAAGACTGGCTGGCGGAGGACACCCGCCACGTCAAGGCGTGGGTACAGGCCGAAACGCTCTATCAGCAGAGTGCGGGCCTGGCCCAGGATCCCTGGCTGCGCACGGCGGCGGCGCGCGCCGCGCATCCGGCCCGGCGCCGCTGGCTGCCCGGCGTCGCTGCTGCGGCGGCGCTCTGTCTGGCCATCGGCATGGGCTGGATGGTCGCCACCGATGGCAATCCCACGCCCCGCATCTATGCCAACGACAGCCTTGCTCCCCGCCAACAGACGCTGGCCGATGGCAGCTCCGCCATCCTGGACGCAGGGACCACGTTGACCGTGCGCATGGGCTGGCGCCATCGGGAACTGGTCCTGGAGCAGGGTCGGCTGCAACTGCAGGTGGCACCGTCGCGCAAGGCCCTGCGTGTGCAGGCGGGCAGCAGTTCGATCCGCGATATCGGAACCACCTTCCAGGTGGAGCGCCTGCGCGACGGCCATGTCGAGGTCGCCCTGCTGGAAGGCGCAGTGGAGGTCACCAGCGGCAGCGCGCAGCACACGCTGGCCCCGGGCCAGCAGCTGCAGGTACTGCCCTCCGGACGGATCCAGCCGGGCCCTGCGCTCGCCTCGACCGAAGCGGCTGAGGCCTGGCTGCAGGGACGGCTGGTGTTCGATGCCACTCCCCTGGCGACCGTGGTCGAACGCATGAACCGCTACGGCCGCACGCAGATGGTGATCGCCGATCCGGAGATCGCCAATCTCGCGGTCAGCGGCACCTTCCGTGCAGGCGACGCAGAGGAACTGCTGTCTGCGCTGGAGCTGGGATGGTCGGTTGCCGGCCAGGCGCGCCCGGATGGCGCGCTGGAACTGCGGCGTACCTACTGAGGAGAAAGGCGGTGATGGCAGGACCGGGCGCGCTGCAGTGGGGGCTGCTCCGGGGGCTGCTGTGGGTCATGTTCGGCGCTGCCAGCGCCGCGCCGGCCCACGCCGGCCAGCAACCCGCCAATGTCGACTACCACATCGCACCCGGCCCGCTGGCACCGGCACTGCAGCAATGGGCACGCCAGAGCGGCATCGCCCTGGTATTCGACGCCCGCGAGCTGACGGGCCTGCACACCCCCGGCGCCGACGGCCGACAGGCACCGGCGATCGCTCTCAAGCAGCTGGTCTCCGGGATGCCGGTGAACATCCTGCGCACGCCCTCGGGGGCGTTCGTCATCCGCCGCGTCGCTGCTTCTGCCGCGCCCCCTGCACGTGCCCCGACCGTGACGTCGCCCAAGCCGCCGCCGCCGCCCGTCGCACTGGCCCCCGCGCAGGTGGAACTGGCACCGGTACACGTCACCGGCAGCCGCCTGCCGCGCACCTCCGTGCAGACGACGCTGCCGATGACGATCATCGATCGCGAAGACATCCTGCGCAGTGGTTACGGCAGCCTGTTCGACCTGTTGCGACATCTTCCCGGCATGAACGGCCACCCGGCGATGACCACGTCGCGCGGCGGCGATTCGCAGTATCTGCCGGTGGGCGCTGCAGCCACCACCAGCCTGGATGGCATGGGGCCGCGTGCGACCCTGTTCCTGGTCAACGGCCGGCGGCTGCCACGCTATCCGATGGTGTCGCTGGAACAGGGCGGGCTCACCGATCTGGGCGGCATTCCCCTGAGTTTCATCGAACGCATCGAGCTGGTGCGCGGAGGCGCGTCGGCCATCTATGGTGCCGACGCGATGTCCGGCGTGGTCAACATCATCCTGCGCGAACAGGCCGAAGGCCCGGAGGCGACGGTGCAATCGGGCATCAGCAGCCGCGGCGACGCGCAGCAGAATCGCCTGCAGATCGCCAACGGCGGCGTACGCGAAGGTGGGGACCGCTGGTTCGCCGGCCTGGACCTGCATCGCATCGAGCACGTGGCCGGCGATCGCCGTGCGTGGCATGCGGAAACGTCGTTGTATCCGATCGGCGCGTTCTACGACGGCGCGTACATCCCCGCCGAACTCTGCGAAGGTCCCTTGATGCAGCGTGAGGATGGCTGCTGGTTCGACAGCGCGCGGCCGCGCTCGCTGCAGCCCGCGTCGGATACTGCCTCGGCCTACCTGCGTTACCGGCACGAGCGTGGCGAAGGACGCTACGCCTATCTGGAAGCACGTGGCAGTCACAATCGGCAGCGTTTCGACCTGGGGCCGACCGCCGTTGCCATCGGCCTGTACGGCATCACGTTCAACAGCGTGCTGCGCGAGGCCGGAAGCGTGCGCCCGCACGTGCGCGCCAGCGATGCCGACATCACCCTGGGTATCGGTCGCGAGCAGCAGTCACGCAGCTGGGATGCGGGCATCAGCGCGCAACGCAGCCAGGTCACCCTGGTCACGCCGGGCACCGTGCGCACCGAACCGCTGCTGCACGCCGCCGAGACACTGGACTACCTTCCCGGCTTTACCTCGCTGCGTGCGGACAAAGCGCAACAGCTGTTCCCGTCGATCCGCAATCGTGGACGCACTGACCAGTGGCAAGGCTGGTGGGGCATGCAGCGGCAACTGATGCAGTTGCCTGGAGGGCCGGCCCAGCTGGCCACCGGCGTCGATCTGCGCTACGAAGCATGGGCCTCGTTACCCGATCCGTTGTTGATCCAGGGCGATCTGGCACTGGGCCTGCCCCAGCAGCAGCGACGCCTGTCACGTCGCAGCGGAGCCACCTATGCCGAGGTCGGCCTGCCGCTCAGCCGCTCGCTGCGCATGGACGTGGCCGCACGCTGGGACCGCGATGGCGATTACCTGGCGTTCTCGCCACGCGCGGGACTGCGTTGGAGTCCAACGCCCCACTGGTCGTTCCTGCTGACCAGCGGACAAGGCTACCGTGCGCCCAGCCTGTTCGAGCAGCGACGCCCCCCTGGCTACTTCGGCCTGGTCGCGCTGCCGGCCTCGCCGGGCCTGCCGCCCTGCGCACAGCCCGCGATCGACGGCAGCTGCCTGGTCAACGTGGAGGTCGCCGAGAACGACGCGCTGAAGGCGGAGCGTTCACGCAGCCATTCGCTGGCAGCCACGTGGACGCCCAACGACCTGTTCTCGCTGTCACTGACCCACAACATCGTCGAGCTGCGCAACGAGATCCTTGCCCTGAGGCCCACCGACGCGGCATGGAACCGCAGCACGTGGGAGCTGGATGACGAAGGGCGCCTGAGCAGTCTTCGCCTGTCATTCGACAACATCGGCCGCACGACGTCGCGCAATTGGGTAATGCGCGGCGAATACCGCGTCGACACCGATGACACCGGCCAGTGGCTTTTCTCACTGGACGCGCTGAAACAGCAGGCGCTGCGCCGCGAACGAGGGCAGGATGGCAGCGTGGATCTTCGCGGCCATGCCACGCCGGCAATGGCCGCGATCCTCACCGTGCAATGGCAGAACACGGCATGGGACGTGGCATTGCGCGGCAACCAGGTGGGACGCACGCGCGCCTGGCTGCCCGGTGCGGAATGCCCCGATGACCAGCGCGAGATGAACCATTGCATGAATCCACGGCAGCTGCGCTGGAACCTGCACATGGCGCGCAGGTTGGGGCCGCGGGTGATCGCCGCGCTGGACGTGCACAACGTGCTTGACCGGCAGCCGGTGAACTATCTGGTCGGCAACGGCGGACAGTTGCCGGGCTTGGATGATCCGCTGGGCCGCTATTTCCTGCTGACCCTGCAGTTCCGTTGAGGGTAGTAGCCTGCGCGCCCAGTTCCTTCGATCTCTACCGGTCTATGAAAACCCGTCTCTGGCTCTGAAGCGCGCTCCTGATCCTCGTCGCTTCACCTCCCACGCTCCTCCCATGCCCGTCCCATCGGCACATTGTGATCGGCGCTTTTGACGGCCACCGCGCAGCATAGCCGGGAGAGTTCAAGTATCGCGACGCGGGCATGGAAGCAAGATTAATGAGGCTGCCCTGGAACTGCCACAACGTGCATCTCCAAAGTGCATGAAGCTGCCCCTCACGGGTACTCTACCCAGCACCGCCTTTGCTGGTCAGCCTTTCGCTGACCGCGCAGGCGACCAATGCGGCACACCCATCGAGTTAGATCTCCCAGTACTTGGCGCCTTGATTGTCAAGCAGCAACAGCAGAAATCCTGCGAGCGAACCCGCTACTTCGGGCCAGTCTTCTCGCTCGTCCAATGGCAGACAAACCAGCACAGCGCCAAAGGCATCCATCACGAGTAGATCTGCATCACCATAAAAGCGGCCAAATACGACATCGCCATCCCGCATATCGACTGGTCGCAAACTAGCGAGACAGGCCGTCTGAACCTGCGCCTCTTCTGCACTGAGCATCTCAACGCCCCATTGACCGAATTGATCGTCCTTGAACAATTCCGCCGATGCGTACAGTCTCCAGAAGGCGAGCAACTGCGCTGGACAGCCCTGTAATTGATGATCTTCTGGCGCTGCAGCACTGCGTCGTACAAAGGAGGATCGAAGCAGGAACGGGCAATTTCCATGCTGATGCGTCGCGATCCGAGGATGTGACCACTCCGCCCGGATGATGTCGATGATCGCAGCCAGCGCGCTGATTTCCCTATCCATCAGGAAATCATAACGACGCAGGGTTGCGAGTAGCTAGCGCACCGATCGTGCGATCGCGTACTGCGCCGCGTAGTAGGTCGACAGCACCAGCAGGCTTGCCAGCGGCAGGCCACCGGCGAAGCGGTCCCAGGCCAGCAGTGAATCGCTGGCGACGAACAGCAGGGCGCCGGCCGCTGCCCAGCGCGCACTGCCCGCTTCGACAGCGTCCGGTCGCTGGCGGGTCCACTGCCGCGCCAGCGCCAGGATCGCCATGCACGCCAGTACCACCACATAGGCCAGCACAGGGATGCGCATCGGCGCCGGCAGATGCGGCCATAGACCGGACACGTTGAGCGCGGCGAACACACCCAGAAGTCCCCCTGCGGCGACCAGGCCGCGACCCGCGCGCAGACCATCGCGGAAGGCGACGATGTAGCAGAGGTGGGCCAGCAGGAACGCCAGCAGGCCGGGGACGAAGGCATCCATCGGCAGCATGAGCGCGATGTCGCCTGCGCACGAGAGCAGCATGCCCGCCAGCACCGCGCGCCGGTACGACGGCGATCCAGCAGGATGCACCTGCCATACCATCGCCGCGATCAGCAGGGTCGCTGCCGGCTTTGCCAGCCAGTGCAGCCAGCGGCCTTCGCCGGGCAGGAATGCACCGACGATGGCCAGCACCGCCAGCAGCAGGACCGCACTGCCGCCCAGGCGTGGTCTCATCGCGGCTTCCACAGCTCGGCCAGCTGATCCGGGCGGCCGGGAATGCGCTCCAGCACCGGATACTGCAGGCCACCGTGATAGTCGATCCGGATCGGCACGATGCGGTCGAACTGCTTGACCAGCAGAGTGATCGGCGCCTTGTTGGTGGCGGCAACGGCAACCGCGTCCTTCAACCGCTCGCTGCTGTACTCGCGGTCACCGATGGCGATCACCTTCATGCCCGGCGCCAGGCCTGCATTGAAGGCGGGACTGTCCCAGATCACGTCGCCGACCACACCGCTGTCCATCACCGTCGCACCGAGCGAGTACGCCAGCAGCGCCGCCTTGGCGCGTTTTTCCTGTGCCTTGTAGGCATCGTTCGGCGCGTCGCGGTAGACCAGCTTCCAGCCGGCCAGTTCCAGACCGCCGGTCAGCGATCCGTGGCCGTCCAGGCGCTGCCGCAGGAATCCGGCCCAGTCGTACGGAGCGATGGCGTTCAAGGTCGCCACCACGTCGTCGAACGTATATGGATTGACGTCCCAGTCACCGTTGCCTACGCCAAAGAAGGCACGGGCAAAATCATCCAGGCTGCGCCGGTTTCCGGTCAGCGCGCGCAGCCTGCCCTCCACTTCCAGCCACAGCATCTGGCCGCCGGAGTAATAGTCCTCGCTCATCTGGTAGTTGCGATACGGCAGTGTGCGCCGCTGGGCGATGGTCGGGTCGTTGGTGGTGTCCTGCAGTGGCCGCCAGGCCAGTCCCGGGCGACCGCGATCATAGGTCGCCGCAACATTGGCCAGCATGTCGCGCGCCTGATCGGTGGACCACAACCCCGAGCGGGCGGCCAGCACCTGGCCCCAGAACTGGGTCTGGCCTTCGTACACCCACAGCAGGCTGTCACCCATCGGAACGTTGAAGTTGTCGGTTGCCAGGTCCGCGCCACGGCGATACTTGCCGTTCCAGGAATGCGTGTACTCGTGCGGCAGCAGGTCACGCATCCATGCCGAGTCATCCCACTCGGTGAAGTAGCCCGGCGCAGCGCTGTTCTCGCTGGAGCGATGATGCTCCAGCCCGATGCCGCCCAGACGGTCGGTCAATGCCAGCAGGAACTCGTAATGGTCGTAGTGGCGCGCGCCGTACAAGCGGTCAGCCTGCTGCACCAGGGCGCGGTGCGCCTTGATCTGTGCCTCGGTCGGCTTCAGCGACTTCGCTTCATCGGCGAACACGTTCAGGTGCACCGGCGCCTTGGCGCCCGGGTCCAGATCGATGCGCTGGTAATGCTCACCGGCGAACAGCGGCGAATCGACCAGATGGTCGAAAGTGATCGGCTTGAACACCACCGTGTCACCGTCGCGCCGGACTGTTTCGAGCGCGGTGGCGTAGCTCCAGCCCTTCGGCAGGGTCACGCTGGCCTGGGCCTGCAGATGGCGGGCATCGATCCCGGCCGGATACAGCGCATTGGCGTTCCATTGCAGGTTGAGCATTTCCGGCGTCATCACCACGCGGCCCTGGTTGCCGCCCTGCGAGGACAGGAAATCGAACTGCGCCACGATCTCGCTGACGCCCTCCGGCACATCGACCTTGAACGCATAGACGTTGTACTGGTCGCGCTGCCAGGCCAGCGGCCTGCCATTGGCCGTGACGCGCAGGCCAGCGAGCTTGTCGATCGGGCCGGTGGGCGAATGGTTGCCGGGAATCCACTGCGGGTACAGCAGGGTCATCGGGCCGGGTTTTGCCGGCACGGTGGCGGTCACCTTGAAGATGCGCCGGGCCAGATCGCGCGCGTCCACGTCGATGCGCAGCAGGCCGTGCGCAGCGGCATCGGCCGGCGGCGGGCTCTGCGCCAGCGCGGGTGTGGCCGCCAGCGCGAACAGCACGGACATCACCAGGGCACGGGTCTTCATCGGGCGGCTTCCAACAGCGGAGAATCCTCCGATGCTAGGCCTGTGTGGTGCGCGGCCCCATGGCCAAAGGTCATGGGCGGGCTGCCCATCCGCGCATGCCCAAAAGCGTGCGAACCAAGGTTCGCACCCACCTTGTGCTGGTTTGCACCCACCAGAGCGGTTTCAGTAGATCCACGCCGTGCGTGGACGAGGCCTTTCCCGGTCAGTCGATCAGGCGCAGGCGCAGTTCCTTCGGCAGCGCGAACACCATCGATTCCGGCTCGCCATCAAGCTCGGACACACTGCCCGCGCCCAGTTCGGCCAGGCGCGCAAGCACGCCATCGACCAGCACCTGCGGTGCCGACGCACCGGCGGTGACGCCGACGTGCTGCTTGCCCTGCACCCAGGCCGGGTTGATCTCATGGGCGCCGTCGATCAGGTAGCTCTCGACGCCTTCGCGCCGTGCCAGCTCGCTCAGCCGGTTGGAATTGGAGCTGTTCGGGGACCCGACCACCAGCACCAGATCGCAGCGCTTGGCCAGGTCACGTACCGCGTCCTGCCGGTTCTGCGTGGCGTAGCAGATATCGTCGTTCTTCGGCCCCTGCATGGCCGGGAAGCGCTCGCGCAGCGCGTCGATGATGCCGCGCGTATCGTCCACGGACAGCGTGGTCTGGGTGGTGTAGGCGAAGTTCTCGGGCTGGTTGATCTGCAGCGTGGCGACCTGCTCCACATCCTCCACCAGGTAGATCTGGCCGGTACCGGCTTCCTGGTTCCACTGCCCCATCGTGCCTTCCACTTCCGGATGGCCCGCGTGGCCGATCAGCACCACGTCGCGGCCCGCACGGCAATGGCGCGCCACTTCGAAGTGCACCTTGGTGACCAGCGGACAGGTGGCATCGAATACCTTCAGGCCACGACGCTCCGCTTCCAGGCGCACTGCCTGCGATACACCGTGGGCACTGAAGATGACGGTGTTGTTGTCCGGCACCTCGTCCAGTTCCTCGACGAAGATCGCACCGCGCTGCTTCAGATCATCGACCACGAAGCGGTTGTGCACCACCTCATGACGGACGTAGATGGGCGCGCCGAGCGTTTCGATCGCGCGCTTCACGATCTCGATCGCACGATCGACACCGGCACAGAAACCACGCGGGTTGGCGAGCAGCACATCCATCAGTTCAATCTCCCGGCAGCGGCCGGCTTACGGTTTCGGAGTGGCATTATCCGCCTTTTTGGCGGACCTGCCGTCGAACAGGCCGGTCAGGGCGATGCCGATGGCACCGACCACGATGGCCGAGTCGGCGATGTTGAACGCCGGCCAGGTATAGCTGCCAACGTACCACTGGATGAAATCGACGACATGACCGTGCACCTGGCGGTCGATCACGTTGCCGATCGCCCCGCCGATGATCAGCGCATAGGGAACGGCGGCCTTCCAGTTGCCACGGGCGGTGCCACGCAGCCACCATGCCATCAGGCCGCTGATGGCGATCGCCAGCGCCGTGAAGAAATACTTCTGCCAGCCACCGGCGTCGCTGAGGAAACTGAATGCGGCACCGGTGTTGTAGGTGCGATACCAGTTCCAGAAGCCATCGATGACCACCACCGGCTGGAACTCCGGCAGGCTCGACAGGACCCAGGCCTTGGACCACTGGTCCAGGCCGATGATGGCCGCCGACAGCAGCAGCCAGACCAGAGCGTTGGGATGCGGACGGGCGGCGCTCATCAGAACCAGCTCCGAACTTCGCCAGCGCCGTCGATGTTGCTCACGCAACGGCCGCACAGTTCCGGGTGATCGGCATGACTGCCGACGTCGGCGCGGTGATGCCAGCAGCGCACGCACTTGGCCTTGGTGGTCGGCTGGGCACTGACGAACACCTCGTCGGTGGTTGCCGGACGCACCTGTACGTCACCGCTGATGAACAGGAAGCGCAGTTCGTCGGCCAGCGGCTGCCAGCGCGCCGCCTGCTCTTCGCTGGCGGCCACGGTGATCTCGGCCTCCAGGGCGGCGCCGATCGCGCCGTTGGCACGCATCGGCTCGAGCACCTTGGCCACCTGCTCGCGCACGGCCAGCAGCTGGTCGAAATCGGCAGCGTTGAGCTGGGCATCCGCCGGCAGCGGCGCCAGGCCCTCGTACCAGGTGGTGAACAGCACGTGGCCGGTGCGCGTGCCCGGCAGGTAGCCCCACAGCTCGTCGGCGGTGAAGGTCAGGATCGGTGCCACCCAGCGGGTGAACGCCTCGGCGATGTGATACATCGCGCTCTGCGCCGAACGGCGACCGTGCGAGTCGGTCGGCATCGTGTACAGGCGGTCCTTGGTGACGTCCAGGTACAGCGAGCCCAGGTCCACGCTGCAGAAGTTCAGCAGCAGCTGCACGATCTCGGCCATGTTGTAGCCGTCGTAGGCCGCCTTGATCTTCTCCTGCAGTTCCCACGCGCGATGCACGATCCAGCGGTCCAGCGCGACCATCTGGTCGAGCGGGCGCAGGTCCCGGGCCGGATCGAAACCGTCCAGGTTGCCGAGCAGGAAGCGCGCGGTGTTGCGCAGGCGACGGTAGGCGTCGGCATTGCGCTTGAGGATTTCCTGCGACAGCGACATCTCGTTGCTGTAGTCGGCCGAGGCGATCCACAGGCGCAGGATGTCCGCGCCCAGCTTGTTCATGATGTCCTGCGGCTCGATGCCGTTGCCCAGCGACTTGGACATCTTGCGGCCGTGCTCGTCCACGGTGAAACCGTGGGTGAGGCACTGCTTGTAGGGCGCACGCCTGTCGATTGCCACGCCGGTCAGCAGCGACGACTGGAACCAGCCGCGGTGCTGGTCCGAGCCTTCCAGGTACAGGTCGGCCGGCTTGCCGAAGCCACGCGCGGCCAGCACGCCTTCATGGGTGACACCCGAGTCGAACCAGACGTCGAGGATGTCGGTGACCTTCTCGTAGTCGGCCGCTTCTGCGCCCAGCAGTTCGGTTGCATCCAGCGAGTACCACACGTCGATGCCCTCGGCTTCGACACGGTCGGCAACCTGCTGCATCAGCTCCACCGAACGCGGGTGGATCTCGCCGGTCTGGCGATGGGTGAACAGTGCGATCGGCACGCCCCAGGTGCGCTGGCGCGAGATCGTCCAGTCCGGACGGCCATCGACCATGCTCTGGATGCGCGCCTTGCCCCAGGCCGGGAACCAGCCGACGGTGTCGATCGCGGCCAGCGCATCGCTGCGCAGGTTGGCCTTGTCCATCGAGATGAACCACTGCGGGGTGGCACGGAACACCACCGGCGTCTTGTGGCGCCAGCAGTGCGGATAGCTGTGGCGGATCGGGTGGAAGGCCAGCAGCGTGCCGTTGTCGCGCAGCACGCCGATGATGGCCTCCTGCGCCTTCCACAGGTGCTGGCCGGCCAGTACCACGTCACCGGCCGGCGGCGTCGATTCCAGGTACACGCCACGGCCATCGATCGGCGTCACCTGGCCGGCGTTGTACGTGTCGAGCAGGCCGTACTTCTGGCTGACCACGTAGTCTTCCTGGCCATGTCCGGGAGCGGTGTGCACCGCACCGGTACCGTCTTCGTCGGACACATGGTCGCCGTTGAGCAGCGGGATCGCGCGCCCGGCATAGAACGGATGCGACAGCAGCTGGTTTTCCAGTGCAGCGCCCGTGGTTTCACCGTGCAGTACCACCTCCTCGACGCCGTAGCGCTGGAGCGCACGTCCAGCCAGCGCAGCGGCAAGCACCAGCCAGCGGCGCTTGCCGTTGTGCGCCGGACCTTCGGCCAGCACGTAATGGATGTCCGCACCCAACGACACGGCCAGCGACGCCGGCAGCGTCCACGGCGTGGTGGTCCAGATCGGCACCGCCACGTCCACATCCGCCGGCACGCTCACGCCGAATGCCTGGCCGATGGCCTGCGGATCGCGCGCGGGGTATGCCACGTCGATCGCCGGCGATTCCTTTTCCTGGTATTCGATCTCGGCTTCGGCCAGCGCCGAACCGCAGTCGAAGCACCAGTACACCGGCTTGGCACCCCGCACCAGGTGGCCATTGGCCACCACCTTGGCCAGTGCGCGGATCTCGTTGGCCTCGAAGTCGAAGCTCAGGGTCTTGTACGGGTTGTCCCAGTCACCGGTCACGCCCAGACGCTTGAAGTCCACGCGCTGGATGTCGATCTGCTCCTCGGCGAACTCACGGCACTTCTGCCGGAATTCAACCGCATCGAGCTTCACGCCGACCTTGCCCCACTTCTTTTCCACCGCGATCTCGATCGGCAGGCCGTGGCAGTCCCAGCCGGGCACGTAGGGCGCATCGAAACCGGCCAGGTAACGCGACTTGACGATGATGTCCTTCAGGATCTTGTTGACCGCGTGGCCCAGGTGGATGCGGCCGTTGGCATACGGCGGGCCGTCGTGCAGCACGAACAACGGGCGGCCGGCGGCGTTGTCGCGCAACTGCTGGTAGAGCCCCTGCTCCTCCCACCGCGCCAGAATGCCCGGCTCGCGCTTGGGCAGGTCGCCGCGCATCGGGAAATCGGTGGCTGGCAGGTTCAGGGTGGTCTTGTAGTCCTGGCTCACGCAGTGGCTCGCAATCTATGTTCGGAAAGGATGGCGCGCGCCTGCTCGGCGTCGCGGTGCATCTGGTCGGTCAGTGCCGCCAGATCATTGAACTTCTCTTCGTCACGCAGCTTGGCGACGAATTCAACGTCGATGTGGCGACCGTACAGGTCACCCTGGAAATCGAACAGGTGGGCTTCCAGCAGCGGCTCCACGCCCTCCACCGTCGGCCGCGTGCCGAAGCTGGACACCGACGGCCAGGGCTGGTCGAACACACCGTGCACCCAGGTCGCGTAGATGCCCGACAACGCCGGGGTCTTGGGGAAACGCAGGTTGGCGGTCGGGAAGCCCAGCGTGCGGCCGAGCTGGCGACCACGCACCACGCGCCCGCTGATCGCGTAAGGGCGACCGAGCAGATCGCCGGCCCGGGCGAAATCGCCGGACTGCAGCAGCTGGCGGATGCGGGTACTGGAAATGCGCTCGCCGTGCAGGTCGACCGCCTCGATCTCGCCCGCGCTGAAGCCCAGCTCGCCACCCAGCTTCTGCAGCAGGGCCAGATCACCGCGGCGACGGTTGCCGAAGCAGAACTCCGGCCCGATCCACACTTCGCGGGCATTCAGTCGCCGCACCAGCAGCTGGCGGACGAAGGTTTCGGCCGGCATCGCCGCCATCGCTGCATCGAAGCGCAGCAGCCCCACCGCGTCCACCCCCAGCTCGCGCAGCATCTCGACCTTGCTGCGTGCCAGCGTCAGGCGCGGTGGTGGTGTGCCCTGGGCGAAGAACTCACGGGGCAACGGTTCGAACGCCACGGCCACCGCAGCCACGCCCAAGGCGCGCGCGCGCGCAACGGCATGCCGCACCAGTGCACGATGCCCCAGATGGAGGCCGTCGAATGCACCGATGCAGACCACGCTTCCGTTGGGGAACAGCTCCCCGCCCTCGACGCTTCTGAACAGCCTGCTCATCAACTCCCGTTCCGGCCCACCCGGGGCCGCCGCTTCAATGGTGTAACCCTGAAGTATAGCCGCCGCAGGCGACGATCAATGCCCGCGCAGGTCGCGCGGGCGGAAGCCCATGGCCAGCATCGCCAACAGATAGGTCAGGCCACCGCCCCCCACCAGCAGGATCAGGCCGCCGATCCGGTGCCATTTGTCCATCCCGGTGAAGGCCGGCATCCAGTACAGCAGGGCCAGCAGCACGCCGACCATGCACGCGCACGCCACCAGCAGCCGCACGAGGTAGCTGCCCCAGCCCGGCAGGCGCTGGTAGACATCGGTCTTGCCCAGCCAGTACCACAGCAGGCCCAGGTTCAGGTAACTGGACAACGCACTGGCAATGCCCAGCGCCAGATGCAGGCCGGGCTGCTTGCCGATGGCCGTCATTACACCCTGCGCCTTCAGCGCGTCCGGCACCATCACCTGATACAGCACGGCCAGCAGGACGAAGTTGAACACCATGTTGGCCACCAGCGCGGCCACGCCGGCACGTACCGGGGTGCGGGTGTCCTGGCGGGCATAGAAGGCCGGCAGGACCACCTTCAACAGGGCGAAGGCCGGCAGGCCGAAGCTGAGGCCATACACCGACAGCGCGGTCATGCGGGTGTCGAAGGCGGTGAACTGGCGGTACTGGAACAGCGTGGCGATCAGCGGTTCAGCCAGCAGCATCAGGCCCAGCATGGCCGGCACCGAGATCAGCAGGGTCATGCGCAGGCCCCAGTCGAGCGAGCGCGAGAAGCCCTCGCGGTCGGTGCTGACGTGGTGGCGGGCCAACGCCGGCAGGATCACCGTGCCCAGGGCCACGCCGAACACCCCCAGCGGCAACTCCAGGAAGCGGTCGGCCAGGGACAGCCAGGACTGCGAGCCGTCCGTCAGCTTGGCGGCGATCAGGGTGTCCAGCAGCAGGTTGATCTGCGCCACCGAGGAACCGAACAGGGTCGGCACCATCAGGGTCAGCACCTTGCGCACACCCGGGTGGTTCCAGCCCCAGCGCGGCAGGGTCAGCAGATTGATCCCCTTGAGCGAGGGCAGCTGGAACAGCAGCTGCAGGATACCGGCCGCCAGCACGGCCCAGCCCAGCGCCAGGATCTGCTTTTCCGGGGTGCCGCCGAGTTGCGGCGCCAACCACAGCGCGCCGGCGATCATGCACAGGTTGAGGATGACCGGGGTCAGCGCCGGCATCGCAAAGCGCTGGAAGCTGTTCAGCGCCCCGCCGGCCAGCGCGGTGAGCGAGACGAACAACAGGAACGGGAAGGTCAGGCGGAACAGATCGACCAGCAGGGTCTGTTTGACCGGGTCGGTATCAGCGCCACTTGAGAACGCCACCGCCAGCTGGGGAGCGAAGATCAACGCCAGCGCGGTGACCACCAGCAGCGTCCCGCCCAAGGTGCCCGCCACGCGTGACATCAGTTCGCGCAGTTCGGTGTGGCTGCGGGTCTCCTTCACCTCGGTGAACACCGGCACGAAGGCGGTGGCGAAGGAGCCTTCGGCGAACAGGCGGCGCAGGAAATTGGGTACCCTGAACGCCACCCAGAACGCATCGGTGACCGCATTGGTGCCGAACGTGGTGGTGATCACCTGGTCCCGGACAAGTCCGAGCACCCGCGAGACCATGGTCATGCTGCTGAACGACAGCAGGCCCCGCAACATCTTCGGTGAACTCACTCAACGTCCCTCTTGACAATCGACTTGACGTACATTTCCCGCGCCATCATACTAGCCAGCTTGCTGTTCCCATAACACCGATTTTTTCAGGAAACCACCACCGTGGCCAATATCAAGTCCGCCAAGAAGCGCGCCAAGCAGACCGTCGTGCGCAACGCGCGCAACGTGGCTCAGCGCTCGATGCTGCGCACCGCTGTCAAGAAAGTGATCAAGGCGCTGGACGCCAACGATGCCGCCGGCGCCGAAGCCGCCTTCGCCGTTGCCCAGCCGATCCTGGATCGCTTCAGCGCGCGTGGCCTGATCCACAAGAACAAGGCTGCTCGCCACAAGAGCCGCCTGAACGACCGCATCAAGGCCCTCAAGGCCGCCTGATCCGGTTGCCGCCGGGGCTGCCGTCCCGGCGACACGCAAAAGCCCGGCTCCGGCCGGGTTTTTTGTTGCCTGCACTCCGCCGCCTGCCCCGTTTTCCGTAGAGCCGAGCCCATGCTCGGCTGCTGCCTGCATCGCAACCAACAAAAAAACCCGGCCGAAGCCGGGCTTTTCTGGCGGGAGCCACAACGCCCTTACTGCGCGTTGCGGGCCTCCAGCTCCTCTTCCTTCTGCCGATCGAAGAAGGCCATGATCCGGCTCATGATCGGGAAGGTACCTTCGCGCCCCAGGGCGGACACCAGGAACCAGGGCTCCTTCCAGCCCAGCTCGGCCACGATCTGTTCGGCCGCCGCCTTGGCCTCGTCCTCGAACATCAGGTCAGCCTTGTTCAGCACCAGCCAGCGCGGCTTTTGCAGCAGCTCCGGATCGTGCTTTTCCAGCTCGCGCTCGATCGCGCGCACCTGCTCGACCGGGGAGATACCTTCCACGCCACCCTCCATCGGCGAGATGTCCACCAGGTGCAGCAGCAGGCGAGTGCGCTGCAGGTGGCGCAGGAACTGCGCGCCCAGGCCGGCACCGTCGGCCGCGCCCTCGATCAGGCCCGGAATATCGGCGATCACGAAGCTGCGGTAGTTCTCGACCTTCACCACGCCCAGATTCGGGTACAGCGTGGTGAACGGGTAGTCGGCCACCTTCGGCGTCGCTGCCGAGACAGCGCGGATCAGGGTGCTCTTGCCGGCATTGGGGAAGCCCAGCAGGCCGACGTCGGCCAGCAGCTTCAGTTCCAGCTTCAGCGTGCGCTCTTCGCCCGGCTCGCCCGGCAGCGCCTGGCGCGGCGAACGGTTGGTCGAGCTCTTGAAGTGCATGTTGCCCAGGCCGCCCCTGCCGCCCTTGGCCACCAGCAGGCGGTCGTTGTGCTGGGTCAGGTCGCCGATGATTTCATCGGTGGCGACGTTGATGACCACGGTGCCGACCGGCACGGTGATGGTCAGATCTTCGCCACCCTTGCCGTAGGCCTGCCGGCCCATGCCGTTCTCGCCGCGCTGCGCCCTGAAGATGCGGTCATGGCGGAAGTCGACCAGGGTGTTCAGGTTCTCGTCGGCGCGGATGTACACGCTGCCGCCCGCACCGCCGTCGCCGCCGTCCGGGCCGCCGAGCGGAATGAACTTCTCGCGACGGAAGCCAATGCAGCCGTTGCCGCCGTTGCCGGCGAACACTTCGATTTCTGCTTCGTCTACCAGTTTCATTGTTTCGATGCCTGCGATGGGCGCGGCCAACCTGCCGTCGCCTTGAATGTAATGCCAGCCGATGGCGGGCAACCCGGCGCAGCCGGTCTTGCTTTTACTCTAACGAAAAGCCCCGCCGAAGCGGGGCTCTTCATGCAGCATTCCCATGCCGGGGCACGGGTGCCGGCGGATGCCTGGATCAGGCTTCGGCCGAGACGATGCTGACGGTGCGACGCTTCTTCGGACCCTTGACCGAGAACTCCACCTTGCCGTCCACGAGGGCGAACAGGGTGTGGTCACGGCCCAGGCCGACGCCGGAACCCGGGTGGAACTGGGTGCCGCGCTGGCGCACGATGATGTTGCCTGCTTCGATGGCCTGGCCGCCGAAGATCTTGACGCCGAGGTACTTCGGGTTGGAGTCGCGACCGTTGCGCGAGGAGCCTACGCCCTTTTTATGTGCCATGACTGCTTCTCCTGATGCTTAGCCGGCGATGCCGGTGATCTCGATTTCGGTGTAGTACTGACGGTGACCCTGGCGCTTCATGTGGTGCTTGCGGCGACGGAACTTGATGATCCGGACCTTGTCAGCACGACCCTGGGACAGAACCTTGGCGGTGACGGCGGCGCCCTTCAGCGCATCGCCCAGCTTCACGCCATCGCTGTCGCCCAGCATCAGGATGTTGTCGAACTTGATCTCGCTGCCGACTTCGACTTCGAGCTTTTCAACGCGGAGCTTTTCGCCCTGCGCCACGCGGTATTGCTTACCGCCGGTGACCAGTACTGCGTACATGACCAGGCCTTCCTCTGTAGTTATTGTGGTCTGAGCTGCCGCCATCGAGGGCGGACAGGAGCGGAATTGTACGCAGATCAACGGCCGCGGGTCAAGTCAACCCCTGAACGGCCTGGGGGGGGCCCGGCCGGAACGGGGTCAGATCCCTTTTCACGTTGTGAAAAGGGATCTGACCCCCACCTGTCGGCCTGTCTCAGAAGGTGAGACACCGGGCTGGCATTGTCGCCCATTGCCCCCATCTGGTCACCTCGGTAGGCTGACCGATTGCCGTTCCCTGCTGGCCCGGCACCCAGCCAACGCCCCCACAACCGGATTCCCCATGGCGATGGATTTCATCCGCATCCGCGGCGCGCGGACGCACAACCTGAAGAACCTCGACCTCGACCTGCCCCGCGACAAGCTGATCGTGATCACCGGCCTGTCCGGCTCGGGCAAGTCGTCGCTGGCTTTCGACACGATCTACGCCGAAGGCCAGCGTCGCTACGTCGAGTCGCTGTCGGCCTACGCCCGGCAGTTCCTGAGCGTGATGGAGAAGCCGGACCTGGACCACATCGAGGGCCTGTCTCCGGCGATCTCGATCGAGCAGAAGTCGACGTCGCACAACCCGCGCTCGACGGTCGGCACGATCACCGAGATCTACGACTACCTGCGCCTGCTGTACGCCCGCGTCGGTACGCCGCGCTGCCCCGACCACGGCTATCCGCTGGAAGCGCAGACGGTCAGCCAGATGGTCGACCAGGTGCTGACGCTGGACCCGGAACAGCGCTACATGCTGCTGGCCCCGGTGATCCGCGATCGCAAGGGCGAACACGCGCAGGTATTCGACCAGCTGCGCGCACAGGGCTTCGTGCGCGTGCGCGTGGATGGCGAGCTGCATGAGATCGACGCGGTGCCGCCGCTGGCGCTGCGCCAGAAGCACACCATCGAGGCGGTGATCGACCGCTTCCGCCCGCGCGAGGACATCAAGCAGCGCCTGGCCGAGAGCTTCGAGACCGCGCTGAAACTCGGCGACGGCATGGCCTCGGTGCAGAGCCTGGACAACACCGCCAGCGCGCCGACCCTGTTCTCCTCCAAATACTCCTGCCCGGTCTGCGATTACTCGCTGCCGGAGCTGGAACCGCGCCTGTTCTCGTTCAACGCGCCGATGGGCGCCTGCCCCGGTTGTGATGGCCTGGGCATGGCCGAATTCTTCGATCCCTCGCGCGTGGTCGTGCATCCCGAGCTGTCCCTGGCCGCCGGCGCAGTGCGTGGCTGGGACCGTCGCAATGCGTACTATTTCCAGCTGATCGCCTCGCTGGCACGTCACTACAAGTTCGACGTCGATGCCGCCTGGAACTCGCTGCCGGCCAAGGTGCAGCAGGCGGTGCTGTATGGCAGCGGCGAGGACGCAATCACGTTCACCTACTTCACCGAAGCCGGCGGCCGCACCCAGCGCAAGCACCGCTTCGAGGGCATCATTCCCAACCTGGAACGCCGCTACAAGGAAACCGAGTCGGCGGCCGTGCAGGAGGAGCTCGGCAAGTACATCAGCGAGCGCGCCTGCCCCGAGTGCAACGGTGCCCGCCTGAACAAGGCTGCGCGCAACGTGTTCGTGGCCGACCGGCCGCTGCCGGACCTGGTGGTGCTGCCGATCGACGAAGCCCTGAAGTTCTTCAGCGAACTGAGCCTGCCGGGCTGGCGCGGCGAGATCGCCTCGAAGATCGTCAAGGAGATCGGCGAACGCCTGGGCTTCCTGGTCGACGTGGGCCTGGACTACCTCACTCTGGAGCGCAAGGCCGATACCCTCTCCGGTGGCGAGGCACAGCGCATCCGCCTGGCCAGCCAGATCGGTGCCGGCCTGGTCGGCGTGATGTACGTGCTCGACGAGCCGTCGATCGGCCTGCACCAGCGCGACAACGAACGCCTGCTGGGCACCCTCACCCGCCTGCGCGACCTCGGCAACACGGTGATCGTGGTCGAGCATGACGAAGATGCGATCCGCCTGGCCGACTACGTGCTGGACATCGGCCCGGGCGCGGGCGTGCACGGTGGCGAGATCGTCGGCCAGGGCACCCTGCAGGACATCCTGGATGCACCCCGTTCGCTGACGGGCCAGTACCTGTCCGGCAAGCGCTCGATCGAGATTCCGGCGCGCCGGCACCGGCCGAATCCGAAGATGACCCTGCATCTGCGCGGCGCCAGCGGCAACAACCTGAAGGGGGTGGACCTGTCGATTCCCTCGGGCCTGCTGACCTGCGTGACCGGCGTGTCCGGCTCGGGCAAGTCGACGCTGATCAATGACACCCTGTTCTCGCTGGCCGCCAACGAGATCAACGGCTCCTCGCACCCGGTCGCCCCGTACAAGGAGATCGATGGCCTGGACCTGTTCGACAAGGTCGTGGACATCGACCAGTCGCCGATCGGCCGCACCCCGCGCTCGAACCCGGCCACCTACACCGGCCTGTTCACCCCGCTGCGCGAGCTGTTCGCACAGGTGCCCGAAGCGCGTGCGCGTGGTTATTCACCGGGTCGTTTCAGCTTCAACGTGCGCGGCGGACGCTGCGAGGCGTGCCAGGGTGATGGCCTGATCAAGGTCGAGATGCACTTCCTGCCGGACGTGTACGTGCCCTGCGATGTCTGCCACGGCAAGCGCTACAACCGCGAAACGCTGGAGATCCTGTACAAGGGCTTCAACATCAACGACGTGCTGGAAATGACCGTCGAAGATGCGCTGAAGCTGTTCGAGCCCGTGCCGTCGATCGCGCGCAAGCTGGAAACGCTGGTGGATGTCGGCCTGAGCTACATCAAGCTGGGACAGAGCGCGACCACGCTGTCCGGTGGTGAAGCGCAGCGCGTGAAGCTGTCCAAGGAGCTGTCGCGCCGCGATACCGGCCGCACCCTGTACATCCTCGACGAACCGACCACCGGCCTGCACTTCCACGACATCGAAGCGCTGCTGGGCGTGCTGCACAAGCTGCGCGACGAAGGCAACACGGTGGTGGTGATCGAGCACAACCTCGATGTGATCAAGACCGCCGACTGGATCGTCGACCTGGGGCCGGAAGGCGGCCACCGGGGTGGCACCATCCTGGTCACCGGCACGCCGGAAGACGTGGCCGCCTGCCCGCAGTCGTACACCGGGCAGTTCCTGGCACGCATGCTGCCGTCCACCAGTGCGCGCCCGGAGCAGCCGGCCGCCGTGGCCAACAAGCCCGACGCCCGGCCGCCGCGCAAGGTGAAGCCGGAGAAGGTGGCGAAGAAGGCCGTGGCCGCCAAGAGCACCGGCAAGGCCAGCAAGAGCACGACCAAGAAGAAGGACGCCTGATGAGCAGCGAACACAAGATCCTGGCCCGCATCCCGATCAGCGTGCGCTGGCGCGACATGGACAGCATGGGCCATGTGAACAACGCCAAGTACATCTCCTACCTGGAGGAAGCGCGCGTGCGCTGGATGCTGGGCGTGGAAGGCGTGTCGATGACCGACCGCATCGCGCCGGTGGTGGCCGCGACCAACGTCAACTACCGGCTGCCGATCGTGTGGCCCAACGACATCCTGGTCGAACTGTTCGTCGAGCGCCTGGGCAACAGCAGCGTCACCATCGGTCATCGCATCGTCGACCAGCAGGACGAGTCGAAGCTGTACTCCGATGGCAACGTGGTGGTGGTCTGGATGGATACCCAGACCGGCAAAAGCGCGCCGCTGCCGGACGCGATCCGCAGCGCATCGAGCTGATGCACTGCGGGTCGGCCCCACCCCGCCGGGCATGGCCCGGCGCTACCGACGCCGGTCCGACCCTGATGCCCGGCGGAACGGGCGCTGCATCATGGAGCGGCCTTGCGTACCGTCAGCGTTGCGCTGGCGGTGCCACCGCCCTCCAGCTGCAACTGCAGCGGCACGACCTGCCCTTCCTTCAAAGCTCCCTCGCCTTCCATCAGCATCAGGTGCAGGCCACCGGGCTTGAGCTCGGTGCGCGCCCCGGCTGCAATCGGCAGCCGTTCGACTTCGCGCATCCGGCTGACACCGTCGACCACGGTGGTCTCGTGCAGTGACACGTCGCCGAAGGCCCTGCTGCCCGCGCCCACCACCGTCACCGGCGCTGCGCAGCGGTTCACGATCGTCCCGTAACCCGCCGTCATCGGCATGGCCGGGCTCGGCGGCAGGCGCACCCAGCCCTGCTCCACCGTCACACAGCGTGATTCCGCCGCCGCTGCTGCGGACGCACACAGAAGCAACAGTACGCCAACGAATGGTTTGGTTATCATCGCCCACGTTCCTTCTTCGCAACGAGACCGCAGCATGACGACGCTCATCGAGGTGATCAACCATGGTCCCATCCGCGAACTGCGCCTGGCGCGGCCGCCGGTCAATGCGCTGGACACCGACCTGTGCCGGCAGCTGATCCACGCCGTCGAGCAGGCCATGGCCGACGATGCGCACGGCATCGTGCTGTCCGGCAGCGAGCGCGTGTTCACCGGCGGCATGGATGTGCCACACCTGCTCTCCCACGGCGATGACAAGCACAAGCTGCTGGATACCTGGAATGCCTTCTTCGGCGCGGTACGTACGCTGGCCGAGAGCCGCATCCCGGTGGTCGCCGCGATCACCGGCCACGCCCCTGCCGGCGGTTGCGTGCTCGCCCTGTGCTGCGATTACCGGGTGATGGCGCGCAGCGCCGACCCGGCACGCCCGTATGCCATCGGACTGAACGAGGTGCAGGTCGGCCTGATCGCACCGGAAGGCATCCAGCGCCTGCTGCGCCGTACCGTCGGCGTGCACCGCGCGGGGGTGCTGCTCACCACCGGTGCCCTGGTGCCGGCCGAGCAGGCGCTGCAGATCGGCCTGGTCGACGAACTGGCCGAGGGCGATCTGGTGGTCGCCCGCGCCGTGGCCTGGCTGCAGAACCTGCTCAGGCAGCCGCGGCAGCCGATGCTGCTGACCCGCGCCGTGGCCCGCAATGACCTGCACGAAGCGCTGCACCCGGACCTGATCCAGCTGGACCGGTTCGTAGAGGCCTGGTTCGCCCCGGACGCACAGAATGCCCTGCAGGCGCTGGTGGCGCGGCTGGGCAAGTAACGGTCTCCGCGCTCTGGGGTCAGCCCCTTCTGCAATGCGAAAGGGATCCGACCCCGGACCGGTATAATCAAGGCCTCTTCATTGTTGTGGCCGCCCCCTTGAACGACACGCCCGAACCCGTCGTCTCCGAGCTGATCGACCTGCTCACCCTGGAGCGGCTGGAGGACAACCTGTTCCGCGGACAAAGCCGCGACATCGGCACCAAGTACGTGTTCGGCGGGCAGGTGCTGGGCCAGGCGCTGGCCGCCGCCCAGGCCACGGTCGACAACGGGCGCCATGTGCATTCGCTGCACGCGTATTTCCTGCGGGCCGGCAACATCGACCATCCGATCGTCTACGACGTGGACCGCACCCGCGATGGCGGCAGCTTCTCCGTGCGCCGGGTGACCGCGATCCAGCATGGCAAGGTGATCTTCTTCTGTGCTGCCTCGTTCCAGCAGGCGGAGACCGGTGCCGAGCACCAGCACAAGATGCCCGAAGTGCCTCAACCGGAAGACATCGAGCCGAACCGCCCGTTGCCGGCCGAAGTGCTGGAGCGGCTGCCGATCAAAGTGCAGCGCTGGCTCTCGCGCGGTGGCCCGTTCGAGTTCCGCCACGTCTATCCCCGCGACGAACTGAATCCGCCCAAGCGCCCGCCCTATCACCAGGTCTGGATGCGGTTGAGCGAACCGGTCGGCGATGCCCCCGAGCTGCACCAGGCGCTGCTGGCCTACGCGTCCGACTTCCATCTGCTGGGCACGGCGACCTTCCCGCACGGTATCAGCTACTACCATCCGCACGTGCAGATGGCCTCGCTCGACCACGCGATCTGGTTCCACCGCCCGTTCCGCGCCGACGACTGGCTGCTCTATTCGCTGGACAGCCCCAGTGCGCAGGATTCGCGCGGCCTCGCCCGCGGCCAGTTCTTCACCCGCAATGGCGTGCTGGTGGCCAGCACGGCACAGGAGGGCCTGATCCGCGTGGTTCCCGACCAGACTGCAGCGGCCGCCGTGCCGGCCAAGGACTGATCCGATGCGTCAGATCTTCAGCAGCCAGCGTGTGGAAACCGTCGAGGGCGTGGCCGAGCTCCTGCGCAGCCATGGCATCGAAGTGAAGGTGACCAATGGTCGTTCGTACAAGACCCGGCGGCGCGGCCAGTTCAGCTATACCGACCTGGGCAATACGCAGGGCTATCCAGCGGTCTGGATCGTGCGCGCCGACGACCAGCCGCGTGCGCGCGACATCCTGCGCGATGCACGCCTGCTCGATACCACCCGCCGCGACCATCCCACGGCCGAGTTCGCGTTCCGCGACACGCCGGATGCCGGCAGCGGCGGGCGCACCTGGGCCTGGCGGATCCGCATCGCACTGCTGGTGGTGATCGCTGGCGTGGCGCTGGTGATCGGCCTGCGCCACCGCGGTGGCCCGGCCCCCGCAGCACCCGCCCCCGCCCCACAGACGCAACCGCAGCAGCCCGCACCGGAACAGGAAGAAGTGCGGGTCCGCATCCA
>NZ_JAOCKC010000015.1:0-70300 GCF_029844625.1 Stenotrophomonas sp. GD03680
GCCCATCCACGCTAGAATTACCCCTTATCGAGTCCCCCAAGCCGCATATGAGCCACTACGAAGGCGATCTTCGCACTCCCGAGTCGGCGCGCTTTGCCATCCTGGCCAGCCGCTGGAACGCCCGCATCACCGATACGCTGGTGGCCGGCGCGCGCCAGAGCCTGGCCGGCAACGGCATCACCGAAGCCAACATCGACGTGATCCGGGTGCCGGGCGCCTGGGAACTGCCGCTGGTCGCCGCACGCCTGGCCGCCGCCCATGAACACGCCGCCATCCTCACCCTCGGCTGTGTGATCCGCGGCGACACCCGTCATTACGAACACGTGGCCGACCGCTGCGCCGAAGGCCTGATGCGCGTGCAGCTGGATTTCGGCGTGCCGGTACTGAACGGCGTGCTGGCGGTGGAGCGCGTGGAAGATGCCGAGGCCCGCGCCGGCGGCAGCCACGGCAACAAGGGCGAGGAAGTCGCACTCGCCGCATTGGAAATGGTCAATCTTCTGGAGCAGCTGCCATGAACAAGAACACCCAGGGCAAGCCCTCCGGTAAACCCGTCCGCCGCGATGGCATTGATCCGGTGCTGCGCTCGCGCGCGCGCCGTCGTGCCGTGCAGGCCGTCTACGCGTGGCAGATCTCCGGCGGCAACGCACAGTCGCTGATCGCCCAGTTCGCGCATGAGCAGGCCCGCGAGATCGCCGATCTGGCGTACTTCGAGGCGCTGATGCACGGCGTGCTCGACAACCGCACCGACATCGACGAAGCGCTGGCCCCGTATCTGGACCGTGGCATCGAGGAAGTCGATGCCATCGAACGCGCGGTGCTGCGCCTGGCCGCGTACGAGCTGCGCTACCGCCTGGACGTGCCGTACCGCGTGGTGATCAACGAGGCCATCGAATCGGCCAAGCGCTTCGGCTCCGAACACGGCCACACCTACGTCAACGGTGTGCTGGACCGCGCCGCCGTGGAATGGCGCAAGGTCGAATCGGGCCACTGACCCGATCGCTGTAGAGCCGTGCCCTGCCTGGCTTGCCGCGCGGGGCAGGGCTGCGTCCGGTAGTGTGGCGCGTGATCGAACTGCAGCCGCGCATGGCCCGGCTGCTACATAAGAGCAGAACGCCCCATGTCCCTGGCCGAATTCGCCCTCATCGACCGTATCCGCGCCCGCACCGCCGAGCGCGACGACGTGCTGCTCGGCATCGGTGACGATGCTGCGCTGCTGCAGCCGCGCGCGAATGAACAGCTGGTGGTGACCGCCGATACACTCAACAGTGGCGTGCACTTCCCGGTGGAGACGCCGGCCTTCGATATCGGCTGGAAGACGCTGGCGGTCAATCTGTCCGATCTTGCGTCGATGGGCGCGCGACCGGCCTGGTGCACCCTGGCGCTGTCATTGCCGGAAACGTCCGAAGACTGGATCGAGGCATTCGCCGATGGCTTCTTCGCATTGGCCGACCAGCATGACGTCGCGCTGATCGGGGGTGACACCACGCGCGGACCGCTGTCGTTGTCTGTCACCGCAATGGGCCAGGTTGGCCGTGGTCAGGCCCTGCGCCGCGACCGTGCACAGGCCGGCGATGACATCTGGGTCAGTGGCACGCTGGGGGATGCGGCAGGTGCGCTGCGCCTGTGGCAACAGGGGGCGCTGAACGTGGCCACGGCCACGTTGCTGGCCGATTACGAACGCCTGCGCGTGCGCCTGCTGCGGCCGACGCCGCGTGTCACCCTCGGCCTGCGCCTGCGTGCCTTCGCGCATGCGGCAGTGGATGTGTCCGACGGACTGCTGGCCGATCTGGGCCACATCGCCCGCCGCAGTGACGTGGCAGCGCATGTCGATACCGATGCGTTGCCGATCTCGCACGCGCTGCGTGAGCTGCTCGGCCGCGATGGCGCGCGCGACTGTGCATTGCGTGGCGGAGACGACTACGAGTTGTGCTTCACCGCGGCCGCCGATCAGCGCGACGCACTGCATTACCTCGCCGAATCGCTGGACCTGCCGCTCACCCGCATTGGCCGCATCGCCGAAGGGCAGGGCGTGCACGTGGATGGCGAAGTGGCCGACGGTGGTTATCAGCACTTCGCCTGACGAATGAGAACGCCGGGCATGGCCCGGCGCTACCGTCCTGACACGGACGGCGTTCATGCACAGGGCGGCGCCTCATGCAGGAGGCAGCACCTTGCCCGGGTTGAGGATGCCATCCGGGTCCAGCGTGGCCTTGATCGCGCGCATGGTCGCCAGCGTGGCGGGAGTGAACGCCTGCGCCATGAAATCGCGCTTGGCCAGGCCAATGCCATGTTCACCGGACAGTGTGCCGCCCAGCGCCAGCGTCAGCGCGAAGATCTTCGGCAGCGCCGCATGCGCTCGCGCGCTCTCATCGGCATCGTCCGGGTGGTACAGGATGTTGACATGCAGGTTGCCGTTGCCGGCATGGCCGAAGGTGACGATGGTCAGGCTGTACTCGCCTGCCAGCGCCTGTACCCCGGCAACCAGGTCGGGAATGCGCGATACCGGCACCACCACGTCTTCGTTGATCTTGCCGGGTGCAACGCTGCGCAGCGCGGGCGACAGTGCCTTGCGCGCCGCCCACAGCTGGTCGCGTGCGCGGCCCTCCATCGCTACGTCCAGTTCCATCATGCCGTCGCCTTCGGCAGCGCTGGCCAGCGCCTGCAGCAGGTAGGGCAGGGTGTCGTGGTCGCCATCGGCCTCGACCAGCAGCATCGCGCCGGCCTCCGGTACGTCGGCGCCATTGAGGCGCAGCAGCTCCAGGCTGCGCGCGTCCATGAACTCCAGGCGGGTGGGTACCACTGGCTGCGACATCAGCCGCGATACCGCGGCGGCGGCGGCATCGGCATCGCGGTACAGCACGCGCAGTCCGGCCTGCGCGACCGGCAGCGGCGTCAGCTTCAAGGTAGCTTCCACGATCAGCGCCAGGGTGCCCTCGCTACCCACCAGCAGGTGGGTCAGGTCGTAGCCGGTGGCATCCTTGGTATAGGCACCACCGCAGCGGATCACCTCGCCGGTGCCGGTGACCGCGACCAGCCCCAGTACGTTGTCTCGGCTGGTGCCGTACTTCACCGCGCGTGGGCCACCGGCATTGCAGGCGAGGTTGCCGCCGACGCTGCAGATCTCCGCGCTGGACGGGTCCGGCGCCCAGAACAGCCCATGCGGTGTCAGCGCCTGCTGCAGGGCGCCGTTGAGCATGCCAGGCTGCACCACCGCGCAACGATCACCGGCACGGATCTCGACGATGCGATCCATGCGGGTGAACGACAGCACGATGCTGCCCGGCAGGGGCACCGCCGCCCCGGTGGTACCGGTGCCCGCGCCACGCGCGACCAGGGCCACGCCGTGCACACGGCAGGCGCGGACCAGCGCCTGCACCTGTTCGGTGTCGGCCGGCAGCGCGACGGCGGCGGGGCGTTGCCGGCGCCATGAGTTGTCCTGCGCATTCGCCTCCAGCGCGGTGTCATCCATGCGCCAGCCCTCCGTGCCCAGCAGGGCGGACAGTTCGGCAACCAGGGCAGCGGGCAGGGCAGGGCTCATGTTGGATCTCGTGGAACAACCGGTACGGAGTGGATGGCCTTACAGGCGGCTTCTGCGCCGGGCATCGGCACGGCAGCGTGGGTGATGATCGAGGGCATCAGCAGTCGTCCAGCCGGAATGCGTCGCGCAGCCAGTGCAGCTGTGGCGGTTCGCCGCTGGCCTCGACCACGTCGAAGCGGCAGGGCGCATCGGCCAGTGCAGGATGCGCCTGCAGGTACAACTGTGCGGCCTGTACCAGGCGCCGGCATTTGCGGGGGTCGACCGAGGCGGCAGCGCCGCCGAAGTCGCTGCGCGCGCGGTACCGCACCTCCACGAAAACCACGGTACCGGCGTCGTCCATCACCAGGTCCAGTTCACCGCTTCGATAACGGACATTGCGCGCGCGTGGCTGCAGCCCGGCCTGTTGCAGGTGCAGCTCGGCGGCGGTTTCCACCGCCGAGCCCCGCTGCGTGCGCTCAGCGACCACCGACGATCGGCATCGGCCGGCCGCCGCTGAAGGTCGACCACGCCGGCTGGCGCAGGATGTTGCCATTGCCATCGAGGAACAGGGTGCCGGTGGCGCCTTCCAGGCCGCCTTCGTTGGCCAGCTTGTCCAGATAGCTGCTGATCTTCCACGCGTCGGCGCCGAAGGCGAACAGGCGGCCGGCGGCACCGCGCGCGCTGGGCAGCGTGCTGGCGACCTGGCTGGCCGACGGCAGGCCGGAGACACTGCGCACGTTCCAGGCTTCATTCGGGTAGACGATGCCGTCCAGTGCCACGTCTTCCTCCACCTTGCCGCTGCCGATGGTCAGCTGGGACGTGCCGACGCGGGTGGCGCCGCCGACACCGGCCAGCGCCAGCTGCGGCGCGAGCAGCCGCGCCTGCGGAGCGCGCACGGCGAGAAACACAGCGTCGACCTGGCCGGCATTGCGCACCTGGGCGCCGACATCGCCCACCGCTTCAGGGACCGATACCGTGGCGGCCACCTGGCCACCGCGCTGGGTGAAACGCTGGGAGAAGGCCGCGGCGGCGCGGCGGCCGGTATCGTCGCTGCTGCTGATGACCAGGGCGCGATTGCGCTCACGGCCACGCAGGTATTCGGCGGCGACGATGCCGTCGTCTTCCGGGGCGAGCGAGAAGCCGGCGCTGCCGGCCGGCGGTGAATCCTTGCCACGGTTCAGCGCCAGCACCGGCACCTGCAGCGGCTGGCGGCCGTATACCGCATCCACTTCATCGCGGCCCAGCGGGCCGACGACGAAGTCGGCACCGGAGGCCACTGCCTTGTCGTATGCAGCCAATGCACCGGCCGGCGTGCCGGCGGTATCGAAGAAATTGATGTCCGGGCGGCGGCGCGATTCGCCGTAATAGGCGGCGAGCAGGCCATCGCGCACCGGCTGTGCCGCGGTGGCAAGGCGGCCACTGAGTGGCAGCAGCACGGCCAGCTTCGCCGGCGGGCGGTAGCCATCGCTCATTGCCGGCGGGCGCTTGCTGGTATCGAACTGGGCGGCACCGTCGCGGTCGAACGGACGCGGAAGCGGCAGGCCGCGGGCGATCAACGCACGGCCGGCGAAGTTGTACAGCGGATCGTTGGCCGGCAGCGCGGCGGCACGGCTGCGCAGGGTGGCATCGTCGAGGGTGCCAAGCAGGCCTGAAATGGCCGCCTGGTTCTCGTTGCGCGCGCTGCCGGTGAGGCCGGCCTGCGCGCGTGCGCGGTCGCTGGCGGCGCCGAAGGCATCGCCAGTGGCCTGCAGGGCCTGGGCACGGGCGAGCAGCCAGCGCGTGCGCAGGCCGGGTGCGACGTTGTCGCCATTGTCCTTGAGCAGGGCCAGCGCCTGTGCGGGTTGCTTGTCAGCCAGTGCCAGCTCGGCGCCGGTCAGCTGGTAACGCTGCAGGCTGGCACCGGACAGCTGTCGGGCGCTGAGCTGCCCCAACAGGCTGCGCGCGCGGGTGCTGTCGCCGGCCAGGTGCCACGCCCAGGCTGCATCCGCCAGGGCATTGCTGCGCGCGCTGCCGCGCAGGGTGGCCGCAAGGCCCTCCAGCTGCATCGCGGCGTCGCGCGGCTTGCCCTGTTCGATCAGCGCCAGCGCCTGGCTCTGGGCCGGCGATTCGGGCGCGCTGGTGAAGCTGGTGGTGGCACAGCCGGCCAGGAGCATCAGCGACAACGAAAGGGCGGAGATGCGTGCGGCGGGCTTGTTCATGATCGGGTCCATGCGATGAGGGCAGCGGCCTTGGCCAGGTACACGCTAGGATTCTACCCTTGCCCCGTGAGTACCGCTGAAATGAGTGTCCCCACCCTGTATGTCGTCGCCACGCCGATCGGCAACCTGGCCGATCTGAGTCCGCGCGCACAGGAGGTGCTGCGTTCGGTAGCGGCGATCTGTGCCGAAGACACGCGGCGCAGCGGCCAGCTGTTGTCCCATTTCGGCATCCAGCAGCCGCTGGTGGCGCTGCACGAGCACAACGAAGACGCCCTGGCGCAGCGACTGGTCTCGCGCCTGCAGGCGGGCGAATCGCTGGCGCTGGTCAGCGATGCCGGCACGCCGCTGGTCAGCGATCCCGGCTTCCGCCTGGTACGGGCCGCGCGTGCGGCGGGCATCCGGGTCAGCCCGGTTCCGGGTGCCTGTGCCGCCATTGCCGCGCTCAGCGTGGCCGGCCTGCCCAGCGATCGCTTCAGTTTCGAGGGATTCCTGCCGGCCAAGGCCAGCGGGCGCCGCGACCGGCTGCAGGCGCTCGCCGGCGAGGTGCGCACGATGGTGTTCTACGAATCCTCGCACCGGATCGCCGAGTCCCTGGCGGACATGGCGGCGATCTTCGGCGGTGAGCGGCCTGCGGTGCTGGCGCGGGAGCTGACCAAGCTGTTCGAGACGGTGCTGGATGGCGATCTGGCGGCCTTGCTGGCAACGGTCGAAGCCGACGAGAACCAGCGCAAGGGCGAGTTCGTGGTGATGGTGCAGGGGGCCGGCGACGACGAGGAAGCGCAGCTGGCCCATGGCCGTCGCGTCTACGCCACATTGAGCGAGCACCTGCCGCCGTCGACCGCCGCCAAGCTGGCCGCCGAGCTGACCGGCGCACCGCGCAAGGCGTTGTACGGCCGGTAGCGCCGGGCCATGCCCGGCGTGCGCGTCGCGCGGCATCGAACAGCCACCGGGCAGGAACCACCCGCGTACGGTAGAATGCGCGCTGGCGGAGCCGGCCAGACAGTCGCGTCATCCCTTGCGGGGTGCCGAGGAAAGTCCGGGCTCCACAGGGCAAGGTGCCAGGTAACGCCTGGGCGGCGCAAGCCGACGGAAAGTGCAACAGAAAGATACCGCCTACGTCTTCTTCGGAAGGCCGGTAAGGGTGAAATGGTGCGGTAAGAGCGCACCGCGAGTCTGGTAACAGACCGGCACGGCAAACCCCACCTGGAGCAAGACCAAATAGGGATCCTTTGGCGCGGCCCGCGTTGGATCCGGGTAGGTTGCTTGAGCGTTGCGGTGACGTAACGCCTAGAGGAATGACTGTCCACGACAGAACCCGGCTTATCGGCCGGCTCCGCCTCCATTCATTTGTGTAGCGCCGGGCCATGCCCGGCGGCATCCTGCCCGCCGTTCAGAAGTCGATGCGGCTTCCGGCGACGAATACGCCCTGCGGCCCGAAGCGGCGTTCATGGATCTGCCCGTGGCCATCACCATCGATCAGCAGCACGGTGCTGGCACGGGTGCCGTAGTCGTCGCCGCGGATGAAGGCCGGGCTCAACCAGCGCTCGCGTTCCAGTCCGATGCCGGTGTCCGGCAGGTCACTGTCGGCAGGCCGGTGTTCGTCGGCCAGCGCGGTCCATAGCGGGGTCAGGTCCGGGGTCAGATCCCTTTCGCTTTGCGAAGGAGATCTGACCCCGTCTTCTTCCAGCCAGGCCGTCAGCGCGGCCATCAGCCGCTGTGTCTTCGGCCAGGGGGCATCCAGTGCGCCGTTGGACATGCCATGCACGCCCGGCCCCAGGCGCTGCCGTTCGGCAGGGTGGTTGCCCAGATACTCCAGGCTGTCGCTATCGGCCAGCAGCAGGTTGAACGGGGCGTAGGCGCCGGCCACGGCCGCCAAGCGGTCGATATGCACTGCGGCCGGGTCGCGGCCACGCAGGAAGTCGGCCACCAGCGCGCCACGCGAGGGACCGGTCTGGGCGGCCAGCGGATCGCGCACATTGGTGACCACCGCCATACGGCCGCCGGCACCGACGCCGGCCCAGCCTCCTCCGGAGCGGAGGTCGCGCCCGCCGATGACGGAGGTCTCATCCTGCCAGCGGGCCAGCGCCGCAGTGGGGCGGGCGTGGAACTCATCACGGTTGCCGGTCATCACCAGCCGCCAGTGCGGGTGGTGCATCCAGCCAAGAGCAAGCAGGCACATGACGTCATTGTGCCCGGTTTGCGCAGTCTGGCGCCGCTTTCAGCCAGTTCCCGATGAATGCGGGGGCGATGTTTCACGCCCCCTGCACAGGCCTGAACTTCCGTTCAATCTCAAAAATTGAGACGGATCAGCAACTTGTGGATAAGCCTTGAACAATTCTCTAAAGGTTGCTGCAAGCCATTGATGTGGCTGGCGATTTCCCTGCGGAAAAGTTGTTGACAACCCTTCGCTCGCTGCTAAGGTGGGCATCAGAGGGAAATCCGGGTGTTTTGTGGGTTTTCGTGGTTCAATGTTTCACCGGGCGAAGGACAAGGTGCAGGCGTCGTGTTTCAGGGCGAGACGGCCATCACAGTTGACGACAAGGGGCGCATGGCGGTTCCCACCGCTTACCGCGACCTCGTCGCGCGCGCCAGCAACAACCGTCTCGTGTTGACCTACAACCCGTTCGAAGCCGGCTGCCTGTGGCTGTATGCCGAGTCCGAATGGGAGCGGGTCCGCGACGATGTCATGTCCAAGCCCAATACCCAGCGTGTCGTGCGCCTGTTGCAGCAGAAGCTGGTCGGCTCGGCCGCCCACCTGGAGCTGGACGGCAACGGTCGTATCAGCATTCCCGCCAGCCACCGCGGTGCGGTGGGCATAGAAAAGAAGGCGGTATTGCTCGGTATGGGCGACAAGTTCGAATTGTGGAGCGAGCAGGCGCATCGTGCCCTGATCCAGCAGACGTTGTCTGACGAGGATCTGGGCGATGGGTTGCTCGACCTGAAGTTGTGAGCCGGGGTGCCCGGATGCGCCCAGGAGCGCAGGCCGGTCACCTTCCGGTGTCGCAGTCGCCGGCGGTGCACCTGCCGGTCCTGTACACCCAGGTCCTGGACGGCCTGAGGGTGATCGAAAACGGACGTTATCTGGATGGCACGTTCGGTCGTGGCGGTCACGCACGTGGCGTGCTCACCCAGTTGGGGCCGGAGGGACGCCTGCTGGTCATGGACAAGGATCCGGAAGCCATCGCTGTGGCCGAGCGCGACTTCGCGCCGGACCCGCGCGTGTCGATTTTCCGTGGCAGCTTCGCCCAGCTGCTGCAGTGGAACGAGACGGCCGAAGGCCTGGATGGCGTGCTGTTCGATCTCGGCGTGTCCTCGCCGCAGCTGGACGTGGCCGAACGTGGTTTCAGCTTCGGCAAGGACGGCCCGCTGGACATGCGCATGGATCCGGACAGCGGCGAAAGTGCCGCGCAGTGGATCAACCGCGTCGAAGAGCGCGAGATCGCCGACGTGCTGTGGACCTACGGCGAAGAGCGGCAGAGCCGGCGCATCGCCCGCGCCATCGTTGCCCGCCGCGAGAAGCAGCCGTTCTCCCGCACCGCCGAACTGGCCGAACTGATCGCGTCGGTGATGCCCCGTGGCAAGGACAAGATCCATCCGGCCACTCGCAGTTTCCAGGCCATCCGCATCCACATCAACCGCGAGCTGGCCGATCTGGAGGCCGGGCTCGACGCGGCGGTGGAACGGCTCAAGCCCGGCGGCCGGCTGGCGGTCATCAGCTTCCATTCGCTGGAAGACCGTATCGTCAAGCAGTACATGAACCGTCTGGCCAAGGCGCCGCCTGCCAACCGCCGCCTGCCTGAAGCGGTCGCGTTCGTGCCGACCCTGGACCTGATCGGCGGGGCCATCAAGGCCACGGACGACGAACTGGCCGCCAACCCGCGCGCGCGCAGCGCCGTGCTGCGCGTGGCCCAAAAGCGGGAGGCCGACGCATGAGCCGCCTGCTGCTGATCATTCTGCTGGCCTCCACCGTGGCCTCGGCGATCGGCGTGGTGTTCGTGCGCCACCGCCACCGGCAGACGTTCATCGAGCTGTCGCGCGCCGAGCGTGCGCGCGATGACCTGAACATCGAATTCGGCCGCCTGCAGCTGGAACAGGCCACCCTGGCCGAAGCCAACCGCGTCGACCGCATCGCCCGTGAAAAGCTGGGCATGAAGTTCCCCGAAGCCGCCGACGTAGTGGTGGTGCGCCCATGAGCAAGACCGGCCGCAACCGTCCACGCAACGCCTTCAACCTGCGCCAGCGCCTGCGCTGGGTGGCACTGGCGCTCGGCCTGTGTTCGGTGTCGCTGGTCGGCCGCGCGGCCTACGTGCAGATCATCAACAGCGATTTCTACCAGCGCCAGGGCGAGGCCCGCTACCTGCGCGAGCTGCCGATCAAAACCTCGCGCGGCATGATCACCGACCGCAACGGCGAACCGCTGGCGGTCTCCACCCCGGTGGCCTCGATCTGGGTGAACCCGCAGGACCTGCTGCGCGCGCCTGACCGCATTCCGGAATTGGCGCAGGCCGTGGGCATGTCGGTGGACGAGCTGAGCAGCCGCCTGTCGCAGAAGTCGGACAAGGAATTCATGTACCTGCGTCGCCGGATCAATCCGGACGAGGCAGAAAAGGTGGTCGCGCTGAAGATTCCAGGCGTGGCCGCGCAGCGCGAGTTCCGCCGCTTCTACCCGCAGGGCGAAGCGATGGCGCATGTGCTGGGTTTCACCAACATCGACGACCGCGGCCAGGAAGGCCTGGAACTGGCGTTCGACGAATGGCTGCGCGGCAAGCCGGGCGCGAAGCGGGTGATCCGCAACCGCAAGGGCGAGACCGTCGAGAGCGATCTGCTGCGTGCCGCCGAACCGGGCAAGGACCTGACCCTCAGCATCGATCGCCGCATCCAGTACCTGGCCTTCAAGGAACTGCGCAATGCGCTGGTGGCCAACAAGGCGGCCGGCGGTTCGATGGTCATCATGGACGTGACCACCGGCGAGATCCTGGCCATGGTCAACCTGCCGACCTACAACCCGAACTCGCTGACCGGTGCGTTGCCCGATTCGCGCCGCAATCGCGCGGTGACCGATCTGGTCGAACCGGGCTCGACGATGAAGCCGTTGACCATCGCCACCGCGCTGCAGGCAGGTGTGGTGACCAAGGACACCATCGTCGACACCAATCCGGGTTACATGACCCTGGGCCGCTTCACCATCCGCGACGTGCCGCGCAACAACGGGGTACTGAACGTGACCGGCGTGATCACCCGCAGCTCCAACGTGGGTGCCGCCAAGGTCGCGGCGAAGATGCCCGACCAGACCTTCTATGACGGTGTGCGGCGCTTCGGCTACGGCTCGGTACCGCACAGCGGTTTCCCGGGTGAGTCGGGAGGTGTGGTGATGCGTCCGGGCCGTTGGTCGGGAACCACCAAGACCACCATGTCCTATGGCTACGGCCTGTCGGTCACGCCGTTGCAGATCGCCACCGCGTACTCGGCGCTGGCCAACGGTGGTCGCCTGATCGCACCGACCTTCGTCAAGGGGCAGCGCAACGAAGGCCAGCAGATCATCGACGAGAACGTCGCCAAGCAGGTGGTGGCGATGATGGAAACGGTGGTCACCCAGGGCGGCGCCAAGCAGGCGGCGGTCCTGGGCTACCACGTCGCCGGCAAGACCGGTACTGCGCGCAAGGCCGGCCCCGGCGGCTACGAGCGCGGTCACTACAACGCGCTGTTCGCCGGCGTGGTGCCCGCCACCAACCCGCGCTTTGCCACTGTCATCGTCATCAATGATCCGCAGGCCGGCAAGTTCTACGGCGGCCTGGTGTCGGCGCCGGTCTATCACAACGTGATGGAAGGCACTCTACGCCTGATGGATGTGCCGCTGGACGACCTGCAGTCGTGGCTGGCCGCGCAGCAGTCCGGAAAGATGGGGCACTCGGCCTCGATCCTGCCGGCCCCGCCGGCCGAGACCGCGCTGCCGGTCGATGCCGCCGCCGAATTCGATGCCGCGCTGCCCAGCGCGCAGGTCCAGACGCCGCCCGCCACGGGAGGCACGCAATGAGCCCTTCGATGTTGCTTTCGCAGTTGCTTCCGGACGTGGCCCTGGCGGGCCATGATCCCGTTCTGACCGGCCTGGTGCTGGACAGCCGTGCCGTACGCCCCGGCAATGCCTTCGTGGCCATCGCCGGCTTCGGCGCACATGGCCTGGGCTTCGTCGATCAGGCGCGCGCGGCGGGCGCCGGCGCGATCCTGTTCGAGCCACCGGCACCGGACGATCTGCCCGCACCGGCCGATGCCATCGCGGTGCCGGGCCTGCGCGCACGCATGGGCGCAATGGCTGACCAGTTCCACGGTGCACCGTCGCGGGCAATGGCGATGGTGGGGGTCACCGGTACCAACGGCAAAACGTCCACCGTGCAGCTGCTGGCCCAGGCCTGGCATCTGCTGGGCACTCCCAGTGGCAGTATCGGCACGCTGGGTGCTGGACTTTACGGCGCGGTCGAGCCGACCGGCTTCACCACGCCGCTGGTGCTGCAGATGCATGCCCTGCTGGCGCAGCTGCGCGACCAGGGTGCGCGTGCGGTGGCGATGGAAGTCAGTTCACATGCGCTGGACCAGGGCCGCGTCGATGCCGTGCATTACGACGTGGCCGTGTTCACCAACCTCACCCGCGATCATCTCGATTACCACGGCGACATGGCCAGCTACGGCGCGGCCAAGGCCCGCCTGTTCCATCGTCCTGGCCTGAAGGCCGCGGTGATCAACCTCGACGACGCGTTCGGGCGTCAGCTGTTCGCCGACCTGCCGGCCGGCGTGCTGCCGATCGGCCTGAGCTCGCGCGGTACCGACGGCGCCGTCGTGCTCGCCGACGCGCTGCAGCTGGACGGCCGTGGCATCGCCTTCGACCTGGTGATCGAAGGACAGCGCGCAGCTGTCCGATCGCCGCTGCTGGGCCGCTTCAACGTCGACAACCTGCTGGCCGTGGCCGGCACCCTGCACGCACAGGGCCAGTCACTGCCGCGTATCGCCGAGGTACTGTCGGCGCTGCAGCCGATCCGCGGCCGCATGAACCGCCTTGGCGGCGAGCAGGGCCTGCCGACCGTGGTCATCGACTACGCGCACACGCCGGATGCACTGGAACAGGCACTGGACAGCCTGCACGGGCATCTGCAGGGCACGCTGTACTGTGTGTTCGGCTGTGGCGGTGAACGTGACACCGGCAAGCGCCCGCAGATGGCGGCCATTGCCGAGCGGCTGGCCAACCAGATCATCGTGACCGATGACAACCCGCGTGGCGAGGACGGTGACCGCATCGTCGCCGACATCCTTGCAGGATTCACCGATGCCGGCGCGGTGACCGTGCAGCGCAACCGTGCGCGCGCGATCGGTCTGGCCGTGAAGCGCGCCGGTGCCGGCGACATCATCCTGATCGCCGGCAAGGGCCATGAGCCCTACCAGGAGATCAAGGGCGTACGCCACGACTTCGACGATACCGAAGTGGCGGCCGCTGCACTGGCTGCCAAGGCCGGTGTGCTGGCGGCGGAGGGTGCACGATGAAGCGCACCCTGCTGTCGCTGATCGCGCACTGGGCCGGCGGCGAGATCCACGGCGACGATGTCGCCATCGATGCCATCAGCAACGATACCCGCAGTCTTGGCCCGGGCAGCCTGTACGTGGCCCTGCGTGGCGAGCGCTTCGATGGCCATGACTTCGCCGCCGACGCGCAGGCCCGTGGCGCCAGCGCGCTGCTGGTCGAGCGCCTGCTGCCGGTCGAGCTGCCGCAGGTGCTGGTCGCCGACAGCGAACTGGCGCTGGCGAAGATCGCCACGGGCATGCAGCGCGACCGCAGCACCGAGGTCTTCGCGATCACCGGCAGCAACGGCAAGACCAGCGTGAAGAGCCTGCTGCTGGCCATCCTGCAACAGGTGGCGCAGCACGCGCACAAGGTGGTCTATGCCAACCCGGGCAACCGCAACAACGAGATCGGCCTGCCACTGGCGGTGATCGATGCGCCGGAAGATGCCGACTACGCCGTCTACGAGATGGGCGCCGGCAAGCCGGGCGACATCGCCTACCTGACCGATATCGCCCGCCCGCGCTATGCGCTGGTCAACAACATCGCGCCTGCGCATCTCGAGCGGATGGGCAGTCTGCTCGGCGTGGCCACCACCAAAGGCGCCATCTACGCCGCACTGCCGGCCGACGGCGTGGCGGTGATCAATGCCGATGATGCCTACGGACGCTGGTTCGAGCAGCACTTCGTCGGCGTTCCGCCGCGCTGCCGCGTGCTGCGTTACGGCCTGGAACACACTGCCGACATCACCGCGCGTGACATCCGCGCCGGTGCGCAGGGCAGCCAGTTCACGCTGGTCTCGCCGATGGGCGAAGCACGCGTGGTGCTGGGCCTGCCGGGCCGCCACAACGTCAGCAATGCGCTTGCTGCCGCCAGCCTGGCGCTGGCTGCCGGCATCGACCTGGCATGGGTCGCCGCCGGCCTGGCCGACGCACAGCCGGTGCCCGGACGCCAGATCGCCCACCAGCTGCGCAATGGTGCGGTGCTGGTGGACGACAGCTACAACGCCAATCCCGGTTCGCTGGCCGCCGCCATCGATGCGCTGGCGGCCGCCCCGGAAGAGGGCTGGCTGGTGCTGGGTGACATGCGTGAGCTTGGCCCGGATGCGCAGTCGCTGCACGCGCAGGCCGGCGTCCGCGCGCGCGCCGCAGGGCTGAAGCGCCTGTATGCGCTCGGTCCGCTCAGTGCCGCCGCCGCCGCCGCGTTCGGCGAAGGCGGCCGCCAATTCGCCACCCATGACGCGCTGTCGCAGGCGTTGAAGGACGAGCTGCACGCCGGCGTGCGCTGCCTGGTCAAGGGTTCCCGTGGCAGCGCCATGGACACGATCGTCAAAGCGCTGCTGGCGCAAGGAGAGGAATCCCCGCATGTTGTATGAACTGGCTCGATGGTTGCAGCAGTTGGAGAGCCTGTTCGGGCTGTTCAACTACCAGACGTTCCGCGCCATCCTTGCCGCGTTGACGGCCCTGTTCCTGTCGCTGTGGCTCGGCCCGGCGATGATCCGCAAGCTTGCCCAGTTCAAGGGCGGCCAGCCGATCCGCAAGGACGGCCCGCAGACCCATTTCTCCAAGGCCGGCACGCCGACCATGGGCGGTTCGCTGATCCTGCTGACCGTCACCCTGTCGGTGCTGATGTGGGCCGACCTGCGCAACCGCTACGTCTGGCTGGTGCTGGCGGTGATGCTGTGCTTCGGCGCGATCGGCTGGTACGACGACTGGATCAAGATCGTCCGCCGCGACCCGAACGGCTTGAAGTCGCGCTGGAAGTACCTGCTGCAGTCGATCTTCGGACTGGCCGCCGGCCTGTTCCTGTTCTATACCGCCGATGTACCTGCCGCACTGACCTTCTACATTCCGATGTTCAAGTCGGTGGCGCTGCCGCTGGCCGGAATCGGCTTCGTGACCATCGCCTACTTCTGGATCGTCGGCTTCTCCAACGCGGTCAACCTGACCGATGGCCTGGACGGCCTGGCGATCATGCCCACCGTGCTGGTCGCCTGCGCGCTGGGCGTGTTCGCCTACGCCTCCGGCAACGTGGTGTTCGCCAACTACCTGCAGATCCCGCAGATTCCCGGTGCCGGTGAGCTGGTCATCATCTGCGCCGCCATCGCGGGCGCCGGGCTGGGCTTCCTGTGGTTCAACACCTATCCGGCGATGGTCTTCATGGGCGACATCGGCGCGCTGGCGCTGGGCGCGGTGCTGGGCACGATCGCGGTGATCACCCGCCAGGAACTGGTGCTGGTGATCATGGGCGGCGTATTCGTCATCGAGACCCTGTCGGTGATGATCCAGGTCGCCTCGTTCAAGCTGACCGGCAAGCGCGTGTTCCGCATGGCGCCGATCCACCACCATTTCGAACTGAAGGGCTGGCCGGAGCCGCGGGTGATCGTGCGCTTCTGGATCATCTCCGTCGTGCTCGTGCTGATCGGCCTGGCCACGTTGAAGGTGCGCTGACGATGAACGACCTGTCCCGCCAGGCAACACGCCTCGAAGCCATCGAAGGCAGCTACGACAAGTGGCTGCTGGGTGCGATGCTCGCGCTCACCGGGCTGGGCGTGGTGATGGTGGCGTCGAGCTCGATCGCGTTGATGAGCAGCCCGTTCTACTACCTCAACCGCCACCTGGTGTTCCTGGCGATCGGCATCGTGCTGGCGGCCATTGCCGCGCGTACCGAGCTGAAGTCCATCGAGCAGTACAACCAGGTGCTGCTGCTGGGCTGCTTCGCACTGCTGCTGGTGGTGTTCATTCCCGGTCTGGGCAGCAGCGTCAATGGTGCCCGCCGCTGGATCAACCTGGGGGTCTCCAAGTTCCAGACCGTGGAAGCGGTGAAGGTGCTGTACATCGTCTGGCTGTCCAGCTACCTGGTGCGCTTCCGCGACGAGGTCAACGCGACCTGGCCGGCGATGCTCAAGCCGCTGGGCGTGGCCGGTGCGCTGGTGGTGCTGCTGCTGCTGCAGCCCGACTTCGGTTCGTCGACCCTGCTGCTGGCGATCACGGCCGGCATGCTGGTGCTGGGCGGAGTCAACATGCCGCGCATGTCGATGCCGGTGATCATCGGCCTGGTCGGCATGAGCGCGCTGGCGATCATCGAGCCGTACCGCATGCGCCGCATCACCTCGTTCCTGGACCCGTGGGCCGACCAGCAGGGCGACGGCTACCAGCTGTCCAACGCGCTGATGGCGGTGGGGCGCGGCGAGTGGACCGGCGTCGGCCTCGGCAATTCGGTACAGAAGCTGTACTACCTGCCCGAAGCACATACCGACTTCATCTTCTCGGTGACCGCCGAGGAATTCGGCTTCATGGGCACCTGCGTCATCATCGCCCTGTTCGCGCTGCTGGTCGGCCGCACCTTCTGGCTGGGCATGCGCTGCGTGGAAATGAAGCGCCACTTCTCCGGCTACATCGCCTTCGGCATCGGCCTGTGGATCAGCATGCAGACCTTCGTTTCGATCGGCGTGAACCTGGGCATCCTGCCGACCAAGGGCCTGACCCTGCCGCTGATCTCCTCGGGCGGTTCGTCGGTCCTGATGACCTGCGTGGCGATGGGCCTGCTGCTGCGCGTGTCCTACGAGCTGAAGCGTGCCGAGCGCCGCCAGGCCGTGCGCATCGGCGGCGGCGACGATGCTGCCACCGCACCGGCCGAAGAGCCGTCCGCCCCGTCCGCGGGGTCGCTGCCGATGGGCGCGGACGCGCCTGCCGGCGCGGGCCCTGCCGTGCGTGGCACCAGCCGCCTGCAGTCCCGCGTCGAACCGACTTTCGGGAGGCTCGGATGAGCGCTGCCGACCACAACGTTCGCCCGGTGATGATCCTGGCCGGTGGTACCGGCGGGCATATCTTCCCGGGGCTGGCCGTGGCCCGCGTGCTGCGCGAGCGTGGCGTGCCGGTCACCTGGATGGGCGCCGAAGGCGCGATGGAAACCCGGTTGGTGCCGCAGCACGACATTCCGATCGACACGCTGTCCATCACCGGCCTGCGTGGCAAGGGCAAGCTGGCACTGCTGGGCGCACCGTGGCGGCTGATGCGCGCGTTGCGTGCGGCCGGCATGATCATCCGCCGTCGCCAGCCGCGTGCGGTGATTGCCTTCGGCGGATTCGCCTCGGGACCCGGTGGCATGGCCACCCGCCTGCATGGGCTGCCACTGCTGGTGCACGAGCAGAACCGCGCACCCGGCATGACCAACCGCATCCTGTCGCGCTACTCGCGCCGCCTGCTGACCGGGTTCCCGGGCACCTTCGCCAAGGGTGAAGAAGCGGTGGGCAATCCAGTGCGCGCGGAGATCGCCGCGATCGCGCCGCCGGAACAGCGTTTCGCCGATCGCCACGGTCCGTTGCGCGTGCTGGTGGTGGGTGGCAGCCAGGGTGCGCGCGCACTCAACAGCGGCGTGCCGCAGGCCATCGCAGCGCTCGGTGCCGAAGTGCCGGTGCAGGTGCGCCATCAGAGCGGCGAGAAGCTGCACGCCGAAGCGGTCGAGGCCTATGCCAAGGCGGGCGTGCAGGCGCAGATCACGCCGTTCATCGCGGACATGGCCGAGGCATTCGCGTGGGCCGACCTGGTCGTGTGCCGTGCCGGGGCATCGACCCTGGCCGAGTTGTGCGCGGTCGGTGTCGGCAGCGTGCTGGTGCCATTCCCCGCCGCCGTCGACGATCACCAGACCCGCAACGCGGAGTATCTGGTCGAGCGCGGCGCGGCGGTTTTGCTGAAGCAGGACGGAACGCTGGCAGACGGCATTGCCGCACTGCTGCGCGATCTGTCCGAAAATCCCGGCCGCCGCATGCAGATGGCGCAAGCCGCGCGTGCCCTGGCCAAGGTCGATGCCGCCGAGCGCATCGCCGATATCATTCTCGAGGAAGCTGTATGAAGAAGGCATGCCAGCGCGCCTGCCCTGCGCGAGGCCGCGCATGATCCGTCGCCTGCACGACACCAACGACCTGGTGCGCGCCTTCCCGCGCGTGCACTTCGTCGGCATCGGCGGCACCGGCATGAGCGGCATCGCCGAAGTGATGCTGACGCTGGGTTATGAAGTGTCCGGTTCGGACAATGCCGACAATGCGGCCACCCGCCGCCTGGCCGGCCTGGGCGCACGCATCATGCGTGGCCATTCGGCGGCCAATGTGCTGGGCACCGACTGCGTGGTGGTGTCCAGCGCGATCCGCGAAGACAACCCGGAGCTGATGGAGGCGCGCAGCCAGCGCATTCCGATCATGCCGCGTGCGGCGATGCTGGCCGAGCTGATGCGCTTCCGGCGTGGCATCGCCGTGGCCGGCACCCATGGCAAGACCACCACCACCAGCCTGACGGCAGCGGTGCTGAGCGAGGGCGGCCTGGACCCGACCTTCGTGATCGGTGGCCAGCTGCTGGCCGCCGGCGCCAATGCCAAGCTGGGCGGTGGGCAGTGGCTGGTGGCAGAGGCCGATGAGAGCGATGGCAGCTTCCTGCGCCTGAATCCGCTGATGTCGATCATCACCAACATCGATGCGGACCACCTGGAGAACTACGGCAACGACTTCGCCCGGGTGCAGGCCGCATTCGCCGAATTCCTGCAGCGCCTTCCGTTCTACGGGCTGGCGGTGCTGTGCATCGACGATCCGGAAGTGGCTGCACTGGCCGCCAGGACGCCGCGCCACGTCATGAGCTACGGCATGAGCCCGCAGGCCGACGTGCGCGCCGAGAACGTGGTGCAGGAGGGCTCGCGCATGCGCTTCACCCTGCGCCTGCCGCAGGGCACCAGCCAGGAAGTGGTGCTGGCACTGCCGGGCCGACACAACGTGCTCAACGCGCTGGCCGCCGCTGCGGTCGGTTGGCAGCTGGGCGTGGCACCGGATGCAATTGCCCGTGCGCTGGAGGCCTTCGCCGGCGTCGGCCGTCGCTTCAACGACCTGGGCGAAGTCACCACCGCCAGCGGTGCCAGGGTGCGGATCATCGATGATTACGGTCATCACCCGAGCGAACTGGAGGCGGTGTTCGCCGCTGCCCGCGGCGGCTGGGCCGACAAGCGCCTGGTGGTCGCGTTCCAGCCCCACCGCTACAGCCGCACCCGCGACCAGTTCGACAAGTTCGCTGCAGTGCTGTCCAGCGTCGACGCGCTGGTGCTGAGCGAGGTCTACCCGGCCGGCGAGGAGCCGATCGCAGGTGCCGATTCGCATGCGCTGGCACGCGCCATCCGCGCCCGCGGCCGCAGCGAGCCGGTGGTGGTGGGCAAGGCCGCCGAGCTGGCGAGCGTGCTGCCGGACGTGCTGCAGGATGGTGACCTGCTGCTGATGATGGGGGCCGGCGATATCGGCGCCGTCGCCACCCACATCGCAGTGGAAGGCTTCAAGGCGGAGGGCGAGGCGTGAGCACGCTGACCTTCCCGCCGCTGCGCAGTACCGACCCGGCCGTGTTCGGCCGCGTCGCCGTGCTGCTCGGCGGCACCTCCAGCGAGCGCGAGGTGTCGCTGGACTCCGGCCGCAACGTGCTGGAGGCGCTGCAGTCGCGCGGCGTCAATGCGTTCGTCGTGGACGGCATTCCGGCCCTGGCCCGGGCATTGGCGGGCGGCGGCATCGATCGCGTGTTCAACATCCTGCACGGCCACAACGGTGGCGGAGAGGATGGCATCGTGCAGGGCCTGATGGACGCCTTCGGCGTGCCGTACACCGGCTCGGACGTGCTGGGTTCGGCATTGAGCATGGACAAGATCCGCACCAAGCAGGTGTGGCTCTCGGTCGGTTTACCCACCCCGCAGTACCGGAAGGTCACTGCCGAGACCGTCCACGCACAGGCGCGCGAGCTGGGCCTGCCGGTGGTGGTCAAGCCGGCCAACGAAGGCTCGAGCGTGGGCATCAGCCGTGTGACCGACGAAGCAGGCCTGGACGAGGCGGTGGCGTTGGCCGCGCGCTACGACGGCCAGCTGCTGATGGAGCAGATGGTGGTCGGCGACGAGCTGACCGTCGCCATCCTTGGCGACGTCGCACTGCCGTCGATCCGCATCGTGCCCAAGGGCCAGTGGTACGACTACAACGCCAAGTACATCGCAGAAGATACCCAGTACCTGTGCCCGGGCCTGGACGGCGAGGCCGAGGACGAGATCCGTCGCATCGCGCTGGCCGCGTTCCGCGCCGCCGGCTGCCGTGGATGGGGGCGCGTGGACGTGATGCGTGACCGGGCCAGTGGCCGCTTCTTCCTGCTGGAAGTGAACACCGCGCCGGGCATGACCAGCCACTCGCTGGTGCCCAAGGCGGCCCGCCAGGCCGGCATCGGCTTCGAGGAGCTGGTGTGGCGCGTGCTTGAACAGACCCTGGAGGCTGGCCACGCATGAACGCGGTGCTGCGCATCTTCGTCTGGCTTCTGGCGCTGTCGGTGGTGGCACTGCCGGTGGTGGCCGTGGTCAATGGCTGGGTCGGCGCCGAGCGCTGGCCGCTGGCGAAGCTGCGCGTGCACGGTGAATTCAAGCGCGTGCCGGCCGAGCAGCTGCAGCAGGTGCTGTTGCCGTATGCGCGTGCCGGGTTCTTCGCGGTCAAGCTGCAGGATGCGCAGGACGCACTGGAGAAGCTGCCGTGGGTGGAAAGCGCGCAGGTGCGCAAGCAGTGGCCTGACGTGCTGGAAGTGACGCTGGTCGAGCACAAGCCTTTCGCCCGCTGGGGCGAGGGTCGCCTGCTGTCCGAGCAGGGCAAGCTGTTCCCCACGCCGAAGAAGCTGGCCGACCTGCAGCTGCCCGAGCTGGATGGCCCCGACAGCCAGACCGAGGAAGTGGTCAAGCTGTACAACGATTCACGCGCGCTGTTCGCGCCTGCCGGCGTCGACGTGCGCCGGCTGACCATGGATGCGCGCGGCAGCTGGTCGCTGGTGCTGAGCAACGGCACCGAAGTGGTGGTAGGACGCGATGACGCCCGTTCGCGCCTGCAGCGCTTCGTGCGCGTGCTGCCACAACTGGCCAACCAGGCTGCGCCGATCGAGCGCGCCGATCTCCGCTACACCAATGGTTTCACGCTGAGCTGGGGCACCCCGGCCGCGCCGGCTGACGCGCCGGCGACCCCGGCAAGAAGGACGCAGGAAAGGACATGAATCGCAAGGGTGACAAATCGCTGATCGTCGGCCTGGATATCGGCACCTCCAAGGTGGTGGCGCTGGTGGGCGAGTATTCGCCGGGCAATCCGATCGAAGTGATCGGCATCGGATCGCACGAGTCGCGCGGCCTCAAGCGCGGCGTGGTGGTGGACATCGAATCGACCGTGCAGTCGATCCAGCGTGCGGTCGAAGAGGCCGAGCTGATGGCCGGCTGCGAGATCCGTTCGGTCTACGCCTCGATCTCCGGCAACCACGTGCAGTGCAAGAACTCGCCGGGAATCGTGCCGATCCGCGATGGCGAGGTGACCTGGGGCGACCTGGACCGCGTGCTCGACGCTGCCAAGGCGGTGGCGATTCCGGCCGACCAGAAGATCCTGCATGCGATCCCGCGCGAGTACGTGCTGGATGATTCGCAGGAAGGCATCCGCAACCCGGTGGGCATGACCGGTGTGCGCCTGGAAGTGCATGCACACCTGGTGGTGTGCGCGCAGTCCGCCGCCGCCAACATCAGCAAGTGCGTGCAGCGCTGCGGCCTGCAGGTGGATGATCTGGTGCTGTCCTCGCTGGCCTCCAGCGTGGCGGTGCTGACCGCCGACGAACGCGAGCTGGGTGTGGTGCTGGTCGACATGGGCGCAGGCACCACCGACATCGCGGTGTTCGTGCAGGGCGCGATCTGCCACACCGCATCGCTGCCGATTGCCGGCGACCACGTCACCAACGACATCGCGCACATGCTGCGCACGCCGACCCCGGAAGCCGAGCAGATCAAGGTGCGCTACGCCTGCGCCCTGGCCCAGCTGGCCACTGCCGAGGAGAGCATCCAGGTGCCGTCGGTGGGTGATCGCCCGCCGCGGCGCATGCCGCGCCATTCGCTGGCGCAGGCAGTGCAGGGCCGCTACGAGGAAATCTTCGAGATGGTGCAGGCCGAACTGCGTCGCTCCGGCTTCGAAGAGCTGGTGCGCGCGGGCATGGTGCTCACCGGCGGTGCATCGAAGATGGAAGGCGTGGTCGAGCTGGCTGAAGAGATGCTGCAGATGCCGGTGCGCGTGGGCATTCCGCAGCACGTCACCGGCCTGGGCGAAGTGGTCGGCAACCCGGTGCACGCCACCGGCGTGGGCCTGCTGCTGATGGGCAGCCAGATCGAGCATCCGCGCCGGCCATCGCTGCCGACCGGGCGCGCCGGCAGCATGTTCAAGAAACTCAAGACCTGGTTCCGCGGCGAGTTCTGACGCGGAACCCGTAACGCCGGGCATCGCCCGGATGCAACACCCGCAACACAACGCAACACCGGCAACACACAACCCACACAGCCGCAACGGCGGCATGCAGCAGGACGGCAGGACGCCCGAATGCCCATGCCATCGAAAGCGGATACAACGAGGACACGGACATGGCGCATTTTGAACTGATCGAAAAGATGGCACCCAATGCGGTGATCAAGGTGGTTGGCGTGGGCGGCGGCGGCGGCAATGCCGTGGCGCACATGGTCAACTCGGCGGTGGACGGCGTGGAGTTCATCACCGCCAACACCGACTCGCAGGCCATCAAGAATTGCGGTGCGAAGCTGCAGCTGCAGCTGGGCACCAACGTGACCAAGGGCCTGGGCGCAGGCGCGAACCCGGAAGTGGGCCGCCAGGCCGCCCTGGAAGACCGTGAGCGCATCATGGACGCCCTGCAGGGCGCCGACATGGTGTTCATCACCGCCGGCATGGGCGGCGGCACCGGCACCGGTGCGGCGCCGGTGGTGGCGCAGCTGGCCAAGGAAATGGGCATCCTGACCGTGGCCGTGGTCACCAAGCCGTTCCCGTTCGAAGGCCGTCGCCGCATGCAGGTTGCGCTGAAGGGCATCGAGGAACTGAGCCAGCACTGCGACTCGCTGATCACGATTCCGAACGAGAAGCTGATCACCGTGCTGGGCCGCAACGCCACCATGATCCAGGCGTTCCGTGCCGCCAATGACGTGCTGCAGGGCGCCGTGCAGGGCATTGCTGACCTGATCGTGCGTCCGGGCCTGATCAACGTCGACTTCGCCGACGTGCGCACCGTCATGTCCGAAATGGGCCTGGCGATGATGGGTACCGGCACCGCCCGTGGCGATGACCGTGCCCAGGCTGCCGCCGAAGCGGCGATCCAGAACCCGCTGCTGGACGATGTGAACCTGGCCGGTGCCAACGGCATCCTGGTCAACATCACCGCTGGCGCCGACTTCACCATGGCCGAGTTCGACGAGATCGGCCGCACCATCGATGGCTTCGCGTCCGAAGATGCCACCGTGGTGGTCGGTACCGTGCTGGATCCGGACATGCAGGACGAAGTGCGCGTGACGGTGGTGGCTACCGGCCTGAACCGCGTGTCGGCCAGCAAGAGCCAGCGTCCGGGCGAGCGTGCGCCGATCAAGCTGGTGCGCAATGCCACCACCGGCCAGCCGGAGTTCGGCGAGTTCGACACGGGTGGCGATGCGGTCTCCAAGGCCGTGGGCGGCATGGGCCTGGGCCTGCGTCGTGCCAGCAGCGATACCGCGGCAGCCTCCACCGCGTCGGCCCCGGCCTCTTCGGCCCCGGCGGCGGCGGAACTGCCGAATGATTACCTGGACATCCCGGCGTTCCTGCGCCGCCAGGCGGACTGAGCGGAGCTGCCCGGGGCTTGTCCTCCCCGGGTCGCGCCACCATGTCCTGAAGTGCGGGCGCCGGGCCAGGATAGGCCCGGCGGCCCTTCACGCGTGTCCCACCCGCGCGCCGGTGTGTCCTGCCGCCGTTTCAGCCGGGGTAGGGGAGTGCGCGTGTTAATCTAAGGTGTCACTTCCGGTCTGCCCCCATGATCCAGCAACGCACCCTCAAGAACACGATCCGCGCTACCGGCGTTGGCCTGCACAGCGGTGACAAGGTCTACATGACCCTGCGCCCGGCACCGGTCAACCACGGCATCGTGTTCCGCCGCGTGGATCTGGATCCGGTGGTGGAAGTGCCGGCCAAGGCGGAGCTGGTCACCGAAGTGACCCTGTGCACCGGCCTGACCTGCAACGACGCCAAGGTCCAGACCGTTGAACACCTGATGTCGGCTCTGGCCGGCCTGGGTGTGGACAACATCATCGTCGAGCTGTCCTCGGCCGAGCTGCCGATCATGGACGGTTCGGCCGGCCCGTTCGTGTTCCTGCTGCAGTCGGCAGGCATCGTGGAACAGGATGCGCCCAAGCGCTTCATCCGCGTGCTCAAGACCGTGGAAGTGACCGAGGGTGACAAGGTGGCCCGCTTCACGCCCTACGAGGGGTACAAGCTGGGCTTCACCATCCAGTTCGACCACCCGATGATCCCGGCCAAGCAGTCACGCCAGGAAATCGAATTCTCCACGCTGGCGTACACCAAGGAAATCTCCCGCGCGCGCACCTTCGGCTTCATGCGCGACCTGGAGTACATGCGTGAACGCAATCTGGGCCTGGGCGGGTCGATGGACAACGCCATCGTGCTTGACGAGTTCCGCGTGCTCAACGAAGACGGGCTGCGCTACGCCGACGAATTCGTGCGCCACAAGATCCTTGATGCGATCGGCGACCTCTACCTCGCCGGTGGCCAGGTGCTGGGCGCCTACGAGGGCTTCAAGTCCGGTCACGCGCTCAACAACAAGCTGGTGCGCGCGCTGATGGCCGATGCCAGCGCGTGGGAGTGGGTCAGCTATGACTCGCCGGCGCTACCGGATCCGGTCGAGTACGCCACCCCGGCCTACGCCTGATCCACATAACGTTTTGAATTGAAAGGAAAAAACGCCGCCTCTCAGGGCGGCGTCCGCATTTCTGGAGGCTGCGATGGATACGACGCAGCAGGTGACGCGACTGTCGGTCTGTCGTCACGGTTTCGTGAACCTGTTGGATCGGAAGCCTGAATTTAACGTTGTTTTAACAACAATCTAACGACAGGTCCACCGGGGACCGCTAGGATGCGACCCGGCCCCCGAAATGTTTCACGCTGCGGTGACACGCGCGACGGGGAGCGGAGCAGGAGGCTCCGTTGTCCTCAGGACCGCTTCTTCGGCTTCGAAGGAACATCCTGCAGGGCTGCCAAGGCGTCGCGTAGCCCTTTGTGCGTGGCGGCTGAAACTGCGTGGGGGCCATTCCGGTTGTCGATCGCTGGGGAGCGTGAGGGAGTGGTGGACGCAGTCTTGATGGTCACCCTGGTGGCCTTCAGCCCGATGGACCGGGCCGCGTCGAGAAGCTGGGCCTCGGCAAGCCGGAACTTGGCATGCCAGACCGGGGACTCGACGAGAAAAACGAGGTGTTCCCCGTCCACATTGGCCAGCCGGCAACGGCTGCGCAGAGGTGGCGGCAACTGGGGGCGCAACTGACGGTCCAGCGCGTCGAGCCACAAGGCACGCCGCAGCGGGTTCCCGCTTTTGTCCGCCATTACCGCATCCAGTGCCGGTTTCGGCACGGAAGCGGGGCGAACGCTGGATTTCGGCTCAGACATGAAAACTCACTGATGGCATTCAAAAAGATCGTAATCAAAACGCGTGAAGGTCAGGCCAAATCGGCGCTCACGCGTTTGCGGTTCTATTTCGAGGACCGCCCCCGTGCCCTGCTGGGCAGCGTGCTCGGGGTAGGCTGCATTATCGGCTTTGCAGGCGGAATCGGCGCCAACGCGTTCAACGATTCGCGGCTGCAGGCCAAGGTCGACCGCCAGGAGGCTGAACTGGCCAAGGTCCAGCGCGATGCGCAGACCCAGGTCAACGCGCTGGCGGCCCGCCTCGGCGAGCTGCAGGCGCAGGCCACCCGCCTCAACGCCCTGGGCGAACGGCTGACCCAGATGGGCAAGCTGGAAGATGGCGAGTTTGACTTCAACGAAACTCCCGGCCTGGGTGACGGCGATGCCGGCGGCCCGACCTCGGACATCCCGGTCAAGGATGTCAACGCCGACTTACAGGTGCTGGAGCAGCGTTTCGCTGCTTCAGGCCGCCAGCTGTCGGTGATGGAATCGCTGATGTTCGATCACCAGCTGCAGCAGAACGCCGTGCCTTCGCGCATGCCGATCCGCAACAGCTATGTCACGTCCGGCTTCGGCACCCGTGCCGACCCCTTCGGCCGCGGTGCCGCCACCCACAAGGGCATGGACTTCCACGCCCGGGTCGGCGATCCGGTCATGGCCGTGGCCGATGGCGTGGTCAGCTTCTCCGGCGTCAAGGGCGGCTACGGCAACGTCGTCGATGTCGACCATGGCAACGGCTACGTCACCCGCTACGCGCACAATTCGCGCCTGGTCGTGAAGGTCGGCGATCTGGTCCGTGCCGGCCAGGAAGTGGCCAAGGCCGGTTCCACCGGTCGCTCCACCGGCGCCCACGTGCACTTCGAGGTGTGGGAAAACGGCAACGTGGTCAACCCGCGCAAGTTCCTCGGCGACGGCGGCAACACGCCGGTCGGCCGTATCAGCCGCGGCTGATTCCAGCGCCGGGCATGGCCCGGCGCCACCCTCCTTGGGGTCAGATCCTTTCGCCACGGCGAAAGGGATCCGACCCCTTTGCTCAACCCCGGTTTGCCGGATCCGGGCCGATCACGCCGCACGGGACGCTTGAAACCCCTCCCGGCCGTCCCAAGCTACAATGGGTGTTGCCATCGACAGGGCGCCAAGCGCCCTGTTTCGTTTGCGGCGGACGGATTCCCCAGGGAAGGCCGGGCGTCGTGTCCATCCAACCCGGTTCCTTCAATGATCAACAGCCTGCTTACCCGCGTATTTGGCAGTCGTAACGAACGACAGCTGCGCCAGCTCAACCGCATCGTCGCCAAGATCAATGCGCTGGAGCCGGAGATCGAGAAGCTTTCCGACGAGCAGCTGCAGGCCAAGACGCCGGAGTTCAAGCAGCGCATCGCCGGCGGTGAGGCCCTGGACAAGGTCCTGCCGGAAGCATTCGCGGTCTGCCGCGAAGCCGGTCGCCGCGTGCTCGGCATGCGCCACTACGACGTGCAGCTGATCGGCGGCATGGTCCTGCACCTGGGCAAGATCGCCGAAATGCGTACCGGTGAAGGCAAGACCCTGGTGGCCACGCTGCCGGTGTACCTAAACGCGCTGGAAGGCAAGGGCGTGCACGTGGTCACCGTGAACGACTACCTGGCCCGCCGCGATGCCGCGCAGATGGGCAAGCTGTACAACTGGCTGGGCCTGAGCGTGGGCGTGGTGTATCCGGGCATGCCGCACAGCGACAAGCGCGAAGCCTATTCCGCCGACATCACCTACGGCACCAACAACGAATTCGGTTTCGACTACCTGCGCGACAACATGGCGCTGTCCAAGGCCGATCGCTATCAGCGCGGCCTGCACTACGCCATCGTCGACGAAGTCGACTCCATCCTGATCGACGAAGCACGCACCCCGCTGATCATCTCCGGCCCGGCCGACGATTCCCCGGAGCTGTACATCCGCGTCAACCGCATCGTGCCGAACCTGGTCAAGCAGGAAGTGGAAGACGGCGAGGGCGACTTCTGGGTCGACGAGAAGGGCAAGCAGGTGCACCTGTCCGAAGCGGGCATGGAGCACGCCGAACAGCTGCTGGTCGAGGCCGGCATCCTCAACGGCGACACCGAAGGCCTGTACGCGGCGCAGAACCTGACCGTGGTCCACCACCTCAACGCCGCCCTGCGCGCGCATGCCATCTACCAGCGTGACGTGGACTACATCGTGCGCGATGGTGAAGTGGTGATCGTGGACGAGTTCACCGGCCGTACCCTGGCCGGTCGCCGCTGGTCCGACGGCCTGCACCAGGCGGTGGAGGCGAAGGAAGGCGTGCCGGTGCAGCGTGAGAACCAGACGCTGGCCAGCATTACCTTCCAGAACCTGTTCCGCATGTACAAGAAGCTGTCCGGCATGACCGGTACGGCCGATACCGAAGCATTCGAGTTCCAGAGCATCTACGGCCTGGAAGTGGTGGTGATCCCGACCAACCGCCCGACCATCCGCAAGGACAGCCCGGACCAGGTGTTCCTCAACCGCAAGGGCAAGTTCAACGCGGTGCTGGCCGACATCGAGGAATGCGCCAAGCGCGGCCAGCCGGTGCTGGTCGGTACCACCTCGATCGAAACCTCGGAAATGCTGTCCGAGCACCTGCGCAAGGCGGGCGTGAAGCACGAAGTGCTCAACGCCAAGCAGCATGACCGCGAAGCGACCATCGTCGCCAATGCCGGTCGTCCCGGCGCGGTGACCATCGCCACCAACATGGCCGGTCGTGGTACCGACATCGTGCTCGGTGGTTCGCTGGAAGCCGAGCTGCATGCGCTGGGCGAAGATGCCACCGATGAACAGAAGGCGGCGATCAAGGCCGACTGGCAGCAGCGCCACGAAGCAGTGAAGGCGGCAGGCGGCCTGCACATCGTCGGCACCGAGCGCCATGAATCGCGTCGTATCGACAACCAGCTGCGTGGCCGTTCGGGCCGCCAGGGCGACCCGGGTTCGTCCCGCTTCTACCTGTCGCTGGAAGACAACCTGATGCGCATCTTCGCCTCCGACTGGGTGCAGAAGGCCATGCGCATGATGGGCATGAAGGAAGACGACGTCATCGAAGACCGCCTGGTCAGCCGCCAGATCGAGAAGGCGCAGCGCAAGGTCGAGGCCCACAACTTCGACATCCGCAAGAACCTGCTGGACTTCGACGACGTCAACAACGACCAGCGCAAGGTCATCTACGCCCAGCGCGATGAACTGCTGGACGCCGAATCGGTGAAGGAGAACGTCGATGGCATCCGCGACGACGTCGTCTTCGACATCGTTGCGCGCTTCGTGCCGCCGAACTCGGTAGACGAGCAGTGGGACCTGCGTGGCCTGGAAGCGACCCTGGAGTCGGAGTTCGGCCTGCAGATGTCGCTGACCGACCTGGTCAAGTCGCACGAGGAACTGGACGCCGAAACCATCGCCGCCAAGGTGCAGGAGCGCGTCAACCAGCACTTCGCCGAGAAGGAAGCCAGCGTCGGCGACGAGACCATGCGCGCGCTGGAAAAGCATGTGATGCTGACCGTGCTGGACCAGAGCTGGAAGGAGCACCTGGCACGCATGGACTACCTGCGCCAGGGCATCTACCTGCGGGGTTACGCGCAGAAGCAGCCGAAGCAGGAGTACAAGAAGGAAGCCTTCGAGCTGTTCTCGGACATGCTGGAGAACGTCAAGCGCGAAGTGGTGACCCTGCTCGCCCGCGTGCGCATCCGCAGCGACGAGGAAGTGCAGGCACTGGAAGCGGCCGAGCGCCAGCAGGTCGAGGCACGCCTGCGCCAGTCGCAGTTCCAGCACCAGGACGCCGGCGGCTACAGCGCCGACGAGGAAGCGGCGCAGGTGCAGGCCGCGCAGCAGGGCGTGGCCCAGGTGCAGCGCGAAGAAGCCAAGATCGGCCGCAACGATCCGTGCCCGTGCGGCAGTGGCAAGAAGTACAAGCACTGCCACGGCCAGCTGAGCTGACCGGCCAGAGAGCCCCGCGAAAGCGGGGCTCTCCCGTTCTGGGGCAGGAAAGTACGCGATCCGCGATTGCGCCGGTCCCCCTGTTGTAGGCATGCTCCCTGCATGCCTTCCCCCACCCGATCGATCCATGTCGTGGCGGCCGTCATCACCGACGCCCGTGGCCGCGTGCTGCTCAACCGTCGTACCGAGAACCGCGACATGGCCGGCCTGTGGGAGTTCCCCGGCGGCAAGCGCGAAGCGGGCGAAACCTCCGCGCAGGCCCTGGTGCGTGAACTGCGCGAGGAACTGGGCATCGAAGCCGAGGTCGGCGACTGGATCATGGACGTGCCACAGCGGTACCCGGACAAGCACCTGACGCTGGAAGTGCGGCACGTCCGCAGCTGGAAGGGCACGCCGCGCGGTCGCGAAGGCCAGGCCATCACCTGGGTCGCGCAGGACAAGCTCGGACGCTACTCGATGCCGCCGGCCGACCTGCCGGTGGTGGCGGCACTGCGCGAGCCCGACTGCTACCTGGTCACCCCTGCACCGGGTGAGGACGATGCCGGTCAACGGCAGTGGCAGGAACGGCTGCAGCGCGCGGTCAGTGGCGGCCAGCAGCGCATCCAGCTGCGCCTGCCGCTGCAGCATCCTCGCCGTCAGGCCCTGATCGAGCAGGCGCTGCGCGCGCACCGGCGCGGGGTGCAGTGGCTGCTGAACCGCGATATCGAACTGGCGCGCTCGCTGGGTGTCGGCGTGCATCTGGGCAGCGAACAGCTGTTGTCCCTGCAGGCGCGACCGTTGCCGGATGGGCAGCTGGTGGGAGCCTCCTGCCACGATCTTGAGCAGCTGCAGGCCGCACAACGGCTGGGATGCGACTTCGCCGTGCTTGGGCCGGTGCAGGCGACCGCCAGCCATCCCGAGGCAACGCCGCTGGGCTGGGATGCGTTTGCCGCCCTGCGTGCACAGGTATCGCTGCCCATCTACGCGCTGGGTGGGATGGCACGCGGCCAGGTCGCTGAGGCGCGCCGCCATGGTGGGCAGGGCATCGCCGCCATCCGCAGCCTGTGGCCGGAGTAGAGCACGCTCGCGGGTCAGATCCCCGCGCAGCCGGGCTCTGACCCCATTGCCGGGATCGGACCCCTAGCGATCACAATGTGATCCAGAAACAGCCGTACTGACGTCGCAGTCCCAGCACCGTCGCGGCGCGGGTGGCGCTGCCAGGCAGCGTCTGCTCAAGCCGCAGGCCTACGGGATGGCGCGATGCGGAGGGCTCGGTCGCGGATCCGGCCAGTGCAGGATCCTCGTCCTGGAGAACGGCCTGTGCCTGCTGCGGATAGACCGGCACGACGTCCACCAGTGGCCGCCGCGCCAGCGACTCCAGCTGGCCGAGGATGCGCTGCGCGCCCGCGTCGGACACCGCCCCCCAGAGATAGAGTGAGGACAAGCGGTTCACGTCGTTGCCGGTAATGCCGGTGCGCAGGGCCTGTACCAGCTCGCTCAGGCGGCGCGGGCAGCGCGCCCCCAGCGAGTCCTGCGGCAGGTGGTTGCCGGCAGGAGCGGGAGGTGGCAGCCGTGATCGCGCGCCGATGCTGTCGCAGGGCCGGTCGGTGTAGACGCTCTGGCCTTGTGCATCGGTGCAGCGGTTCAGGCGCGAGGCCTGGCCGTGGGCAACGCTGGGCGCAGCGGACAGCAGCAGCGGCAGCAGCAGGAGTGAAATGGATCTCATCGACGCAGGGTAGCGCCGAATGCACGCGTGCAGCGTGCTTTCAGCCCTGCAGCAGTTTCAACACGGCCGTTGTCGGCTTGGCCAGGTTCAGTGTGTAGAAGTGCAGGCCCGGCGCGCCGCCTTCGATCAGGCGCTGGCACAGCTTGGCCACCACTTCGGCGCCGAATGCACGCACCGATGCCGCGTCATCGCCGTAGGCCTGCATCTTGCGGCCGATCCAGCGCGGGATCTCGGCACCGCATTGCTCGGAGAAGCGGCGCAGCTGGCTGAAGTTGGCGATCGGCATGATGCCGGGCGTGATCGGCACGTCCACGCCAAGCCGGCGCACTTCATCCACGAAGTGGAAGTAGGCGTCGGGGTTGAAGAAGTACTGGGTGATCGCCGCGTCGGCGCCGGCATCGATCTTGGCCTTGAAGTGCTTCAGGTCGGCCAGGGCATCGGAGGCCTGCGGATGTGTTTCGGGGTAGGCACCGACCTCGATGCGGAAGGCATTGCCATGTTCGGCACGGATGAAGGCGATCAGTTCGGCGGCGTAGCGCAGGTCGCCAGGAAAGCCCATGCCCGAGGGCAGGTCACCGCGCAGTGCGACCAGCCGGCGGCAGCCGATCGCGCGGTACAGCTTGAGCAGCTCGCGGATTTCCTGGCGGGTGCCGCCGACACAGGAGAGATGAGGCGCCGCCTCGAAGCCGTGGTGCTGGTTGAGATGGCGCACGGTCTCGGAGGTGTAGCTCAGGGTCGAGCCACCGGCGCCGAACGTACAGGACACGTACTCGGGCGCGTAGTCCTTCAGCTTCGCCGCGGCACGGTCGAGCTGGCTGCGCTGTTCGTCGGTCTTGGGCGGATAGAACTCGAAGCTGATGGCGGTCATGGCACGGGCGATGGCGGCGGGTGCGAACCAGTATATCGCTTCATCAAGATGGATGTGCAATGAATGTGTGAAGCGCCTGCCGCGAAGGGGGAAGGGCGGGTACCCTGTGCCACTGAATTCCTGATCACGCCGCACACCATGTCCATCGTCCTTACCGATTTCGCCCGTCCCCGCCTGTTCCCGCGCGTGCCGCGCGGCAACACCATCCAGGACTGCACTGCCGAGCAGTTCGAGGCGTATCTCAACGCACACGCACCGCTGAAGGTGCTCGACGGCTACGCGCCGTTCTGCAAGCTGTTCGTCTACGAGAACTGGACCAGCACGCGCTGCCTGACCGTGCCGGTCACCGATGCCAACCGCCACCTGCTGCGCAGCGGCTACGAAGCGCGCAACCGCGATGAGCTGCCGGTGCTGGTGCGTTGGTTCGAAGGCGTCGAATCGCCGCGTGCGAACTACCTGGTGGTGATCCTGTACAGCGCCGAGCAGCTGGCCAAAGAGGGCTCACCGATCGATGCGGACTGGGGCATCGTCGGCTGCATCTACACTGCCGAACCGGAGGAGGTGCCGATGGCGCCGATCACGATGATGCGCAATGCGCTCGGTGTGGAGGAGGGGGGGTCCGGCGTGCCGCTGGACCGTGAGGCCTACCAGCGTTCGGTGGCGTTCTGGGAGAACAACGCCAACTGGCGGCCGTAAGCCCGGTCACGTGCGTCCGGCCGCGCTCAGCCGGAAAGCCATTCCCACCACGGGTAATGGTATTCGCGGTCGATTGCCTGCCAGTGCTGGCCGCAGTGTGCACAGGCGACCGTGTGGCAATCGCCCCAACCATCTTCGGCCTCCTGCAACGAGAGCAGCTGCATGTGGCCCTGTTCGAGCAGGCGCCGGGGATCGAAGAACGGGTAGGTGGGGTTGAGCGCGCACAGGCAACCCTCGCGCGCCTGCCAGTGGCGCAATCGTCGCAGCGCCGCCTTCAGGTGCGCCTGGTTGCTGACCAGCATGCCGCCGAGTTCGATGGGCTCGCAGCGTCGCTCGATCAGGTCGGCGTGCGATGCCAGGGCCTCCAGCGAGGAGGGGGTGAACAACCGCGCAACCGTGCGCGCGGCGTCGGTGATGCGGCTGGCGTCGCGCGACAGCAGATCCTGCAGCAGCACGTCGGCCTGTGCATCGTCGAGCCGGGGTATCGGCGCTGCGGACCACGGCCAGCGCATCAGTGGGCCTTGCCGATGGCGGCGTAATGGCCGGCCGTAAGGCGCAGCAGGTCGGCCGGCGCCAGTTCCACTTCCAGTCCACGACGCCCGGCGCTGACATGCAGGCTGGGCAATACCTGCGCACTGGCATCCAGGAACGTGCGCAGGCGCTTCTTCTGCCCGAGCGGGCTGATGCCACCGACCACGTAGCCGGTGGCGCGCTGGGCGGCGTCGGCAGCGGCCATCTCACACTTCCGGCAGCCGGCTGCTTCCGCCAACGCCTTCAGGTCCAACTGGCCGGCCACCGGCACGATCGCCACCAGCAGCTCGTGGGTTTCGGTGCTGGCCAGCAGGGTCTTGAATACCTGTGCCGGGTTGAGGCCCAGCTTGTCGACGGCCTCGCCACCATACGATTCGGCGTGGGCATCGTGCACGTAGCTGCGTACGGTGTGGGCGATCTTCTCGCGCTTGAGCAGGGTGATGGCCGGAGTCATGGGCGCATCGTAGCGTGGGGCGACGCGGCTGCCTTGACCGAGGCTGTTGCCATGATCTGGTAGCGCCGGACCATGCCCGGTGGCGTGGAGATCGTATTGCCTGCGTGTCGATGAGCAGGCGCCCTGTACCCGCCGGGCATGGCCCGGCGCTACCGGCGTGCCGAATGCAGAACGGGCGCCCGAAGGCGCCCGTTCTTTCTGCTTCCGTTACCCCGGGCGCGGCATCAGTAGCGGTAGTGGTCCGGCTTGAACGGGCCTTCCACCGGCACGCCGATGTAGTCGGCCTGTTCCTGGGTCAGGGTGGTCAGCTTCACGCCGATCTTCTCCAGGTGCAGGCGTGCCACTTCCTCGTCCAGCTTCTTCGGCAGCAGGTAGACCTTCTTCTCGTAGCTGTCCTTGTTCGCCCACAGGTCGATCTGTGCCAGGGTCTGGTTGGCGAAGCTGTTGGACATCACGAAGCTCGGGTGGCCGGTGGCACAGCCCAGGTTCACCAGGCGGCCCTCGGCCAGCAGGAAGATCGCATTGCCGTTCGGGAAGACGTACTTGTCGACCTGCGGCTTGATGTTGACGTGCTTGATGCCCGGGTAGGACACCAGCGCATCGACCTGGATCTCGTTGTCGAAGTGGCCGATGTTGCAGACGATGGCCTGGTCCTTCATCGCGCTCAGGTGCTCGATGCGGATGATGTCCTTGTTGCCGGTGGTGGTGACGTACAGGTCGGCACGGCCCAGGGTCGATTCGATGGTGTTGACTTCATAGCCTTCCATCGCTGCCTGCAGGGCGCAGATCGGATCGATTTCGGTCACGACCACGCGTGCGCCGTAGGCACGCAGCGAGGCGGCGCAGCCCTTGCCGACGTCACCGTAACCGCAGACCACGGCCAGCTTGCCGGCCAGCATCACGTCCATGGCACGCTTCAGGCCATCGGCCAGCGACTCGCGGCAGCCGTACAGGTTGTCGAACTTGCTCTTGGTGACCGAATCGTTGACGTTGATCGCCGGAATCAGCAGGGTGCCGGCCTGGGCCAGCTGGTACAGGCGGTGCACGCCGGTGGTGGTCTCTTCGGAGACGCCCTTCCAGTCCTTGACCACGCGGCCCCAGTAACCCGGGCGCTCCTTGGCCACGCGCTTGAGCAGGTTCTTGATGACCTGTTCCTCGTGCGAGGAGGAGGCGGTGTTGACCCAGTCACTGCCGTTTTCCAGCTCGTAGCCCTTGTGGATCAGCAGGGTGACGTCGCCACCGTCATCGACCACCAGCTCCGGACCGGTCAGGGTGCCGTCGGCCAGGGTGAAGGTGAGCGCGTCCAGGGTGCAGTCCCAGTACTCTTCCAGGGTCTCGCCCTTCCAGGCGAACACCGGGGTGCCGGTGGCGGCGATGGCCGCAGCCGCATGGTCCTGGGTCGAGAAGATGTTGCACGAGGCCCAGCGCACGTCGGCGCCGATGTCTTTCAGCGTTTCGATAAGCACCGCGGTCTGGATGGTCATGTGCAGCGAGCCGGTCACACGCACGCCCTTCAGCGGCAGCTCGGCCTGGTACTTGCGGCGGATCGACATCAGGCCCGGCATTTCATGCTCGGCGATGTCCAGTTCCTTGCGGCCCCAGTCGGCCAGGGTGATGTCGCGGATCTTGTAATCGCCTTCGGTGGAGAAGGTCTTGGCAACAGCGTTCATGCAGTAGCTCCGGTTGTGGGCGAGCGGGTGCTCGCATCTAGCCGGGCGCCGTTGTTACAGAGCCACCTCACCGAGCCTGGCCGGCCTCATGGGGGTCCGGTCGCAGCGCCCCTCGGGAGGGGAGAACGGCCATTATATCGCGCGCCCGGTGTTTCATCGGCGTGACCCAACCATCGGCAGATGGGCGCCTGTGCACGGACTGTTAAGGTCGGGTTTTAACGCACCCTCAGGTGGAACGATGAGCATGCATGTACGCCGCAACCGGCGCTTGACCGGCCTGGTCCTGTCCATGGCCCTGTTGGCGGTGGCCCCGCTGGCCTGGGCGGCAGCGCCGCAGCCTGCGGCGGCCCAGGCCCAGGGGGCAAACGGCTACGAGCTGCCCTCGGCCGAGCTGCAGGCGGTGGTCGACGCCCCGCGTGCGCCCTCGCTGTACCTGTCGCCGCGCCGCGATGTGGCCGCGCTGATGCAGATGCCGTCGCTGCCGTCGATCCAGGTGGTGGCCCAGCCGGAACTGAAGCTGGCAGGCCTGCGCATCAACCCGCGCACGTTCTCCGACAGCCGTTTCAGCTTCGGCGAGAAGCTGTGGCTGATGAGCGTGGCCGACGGCAGGGAGCGGCAGATCAGCGGCCTGCCGGGCACGCTGTCGATTGCCAGCCTGGCATGGTCGCCGGACCAGAAGTGGCTGGCCTTCAATCAGGTCGACGCCGCCAATGGCGCCAATGAACTGTGGCTGGTGGATGTGGCCGCCGGCAGCGCCCGTCGCCTGGTCGCCGGCCTGAACACGGTGATCGGCAGCGGCTACCAGTGGCTGCCGGACAGCCGTGGTCTGGTGGTGTTCACCCGCCCGGCCAACCTCGGCGCCGCCCCGGCCGCCGACGGCATTCCCACCGGCCCCGCCGTGCAGCAGACCAGCCAGGGCGGCGGCGTGGTGTCGATCCGTACCTATCAGGACCTGCTGAAGAACGAGGCCGACGCGCGCCAGTTCGACTACTACGCCACCACCCAGCCGATGGAAGTCAGCCTGGATGGCCGCACCCGCGCGATCGGCGCGGCGGGCATCTTCATGGGCTTCTCGGTATCGCCGGATGGCCGCTTCGTGCTGCGCCAGCCGGTGCAGCGGCCTTACTCCTATGTGGTGCCGGTCAGCAGCTTCCCGCGCCGCATTGAAGTGATCGACCGTGCCAGCGGCCAACTGGTGCACATCGTGGCCGTGCGCCCGCTGGTGGAAGGCCTGCCGACCGGCAACGACGCCGAAGTGACCGGCGTACGCGACATCATCTGGCGCGGCGATGCCGATGCCACGCTGGTCTGGGCCGAGGCCCAGGACGGTGGTGATCCGAACCGCGACGCCAAGGTGCGCGACGCGGTGCTGATGCAGGCCGCCCCGTTCGACAGGCCGCCGGTGACGCTGGCCCAGCTCGGCAGCCGTCTGGCCGGCATCAGCTGGGGCCGCGGCGACCTGGCCCTGCTCACCGAGTCGTGGTGGAAGACCCGCAGGACCAAGACCTGGTTGATTGCCCCGGACAACGCCGGTGCCGAGCCGCGCCTGCTGTGGGATCGTGATGCGCAGGACCGCTATTCCGATCCGGGCCGGCCCCAGCTGTCCAGCGACGATCGCGGCCGCTCGCTGCTGCAGACCAGCCCCGATGGTGGCAGCCTGTATCTGGTCGGTGCCGGTGCTTCGCCGGAAGGTGACCGTCCGTTCGTGGACCGCTTCGACATCGCCAGCGGAAAGGCCACCCGCCTGTTCCACTCGCAGGCGCCGAACTATTCGGTGCCGGTGGCATTGCTGGACAACCAGGGCAGCTCGCTGCTGCTGAGCCGTGAAAGCCCGGACGAGCCGACCAACTTCCATGTGCAGTCGCTCACCGATGCCGGCGCGGCACCGCGCGCGCTGACCCACTTCCCGCATCCGCTGCCGCAGCTCAAGGGCGTGCAGAAGGAGCAGATCCGCTACAAGCGTGCCGACGGCGTGGACCTCACGGCCACGCTGCTGCTGCCGCCGGGCTACGATCCCACGCGCGACGGCCCGCGCCCGCTGCTGATGTGGGCCTACCCGGGCGAGTTCAAGAGCGCCGCGGCCGCCAGCCAGGTCACCGATTCGCCGTACCGTTTCAACGCGATCAGCTACTGGGGCCCGCAGGCCTTCCTGGCCAAGGGCTATGTGGTGCTGGCAAGTCCTTCGATGCCGATCATCGGCGAGGGCGACAAGGAACCCAACGACACCTATATCGAACAGCTGGTGGCCAATGCCCAGGCTGCGGTGGACGAAGTGGTGCGCCGTGGCGTGACCGACCGCGACCATATCGCCATCGGTGGCCATTCCTACGGTGCGTTCATGACCGCGAACCTGCTTGCGCATACGCGCCTGTTCAAGGCCGGCATCGCCCGCAGTGGTGCCTACAACCGTACGCTGACGCCGTTCGGCTTCCAGGCCGAAGAGCGCAACTACTGGCAGGCGCAGGACGTGTATCAGAAGATGGCGCCGTTCAACTATGCGGACCGGATCAAGGATCCGATCCTGTTCATTCACGGCGTGGATGACAACAATTCCGGCACCTTCCCGATGCAGAGCGAGCGCATGTTCGCTGCGGTGAAGGGACTCGGAGGGACGGCGCGCCTGGTGATGCTGCCGAACGAATCGCACGCCTATCGTGCACGCGAATCGATCATGACCATGCTGGCCGAGAGCGAGCGCTGGCTGGAGCAGACCATCGGCCCGGCAGCCTCGGGCAAGGCGAAGAAGAAGCGCTGACACGTGCATGCCGGCGGCCCCTGCGAGGGGGCCGCCCCGACGCGGTTGCATTCCACATCGGCAGCGCTGGCGTTGCATGCAGATGAAACCATTTCTGCATCGCAGCACAGCCCCCGATCTGGGATAGGCTTGGATCCAGGATCCGTTGACCGAGGCCCGTGCGTCGCCGATGAACGAGTACCGCAGCAGCATCGAGTTTGCTTCTCCCGATCTTCCGCTCCGCGATGACGTGCGCCGGCTCGGCGCGCTGGTCGGCGACCTGCTGGTCGAGCAGGTTTCGGCAACCTTCCTCGACGACGTCGAGGACGTGCGCACGCGGGCCATCTCCCGCCGCGAAAACCAGGCGCCGCTGTCGGAGCTGGCCGATGGCCTGGCCGGTCGTACGCCGCAGCAGGCCGAGACGATGGTGCGGGCATTCAGCACCTACTTCCAGGTGGTCAACATTGCCGAGCGCGTGCACCGCATCCGCCGCCGCCGCGACTACCAGCGCGCCGGTACTGCCGCGCCGCAGCCGGATGGCCTGCAGGATGCGCTGCAGCACCTGAAGGCGCAGGGCGTGACGCTGGATGAGTTGGCGCAGTGGCTGCCGCGCATCGATATCGAACCGGTGTTCACTGCGCATCCGACCGAAGCCGTGCGCCGCGCACTGCTGGAGAAAGAGCAGCTGATGGTGGCCAGCCTGGTCGACAACCTCGACGGCCAGCGCACGCCGGGCGAGGCGGCAGCGGATGCTGCACGCTTCCGCATGGCGCTGACCGCTTCCTGGCAGACCACCGACTCCTCGCCGGTGCGGCCGACGGTCGATGACGAGCGCGAGCATGTCGGCTTCTATCTGGTGCAGGTGCTGTACCGGGTGATACCCGTGCTGTACGAATCCCTGCAGCAGGCGCTGCGTGATACCTATGGCGAAGAACTGGCGCTGCCGCGCCTGCTGCGTTTCGGCACATGGGTGGGCGGCGACATGGACGGCAACCCGAACGTGGACGCCCGCACCATCCGCAGCACGCTCGATGCCCAGCGACAGGCAGTGCTGGGGCGCTACCAGAAGGAACTGCTGCAGCTGGCCAGCCTGCTCAGCCAGTCCACCGAGCGGGTGGGCGTGAGCGATGCGCTGCAGGCGCGCGTGTCGCACTACCAGCAGCTGTTGCCGAAGGTGCAGTCGCGCCCGCGGCACGCCGACATGCCGTACCGGCTGCTCAACGACCGCATGCGTGCGCGCCTGCAGGCCACCCTGGACGATGCAGAGGGAGCCTATGCAGGCCCGGACGAGCTGATCGACGATCTGCAGCTGATCCTCGACAGCCTGCGTGCCAACCGTGGCGAGCATGCCGGCGGATTCGCCGTGCAGCGACTGTTGTGGCGGGTGAAGACGTTCGGCTTCCATCTGGCGCGGCTGGACGTGCGGCAGGAATCGAGCGTGCATGCGCGCGCGCTGGCGGCGGTGCTGGGCGGCGAAGCGGCGTGGGAGGGATTGGATCCATTGGCCCGCGCCGGCCTGCTCGGGCCACACGCCAGCGGCGAGCAGCCGCTGCCGGTGGGTGACGACGAGGGCAACCAGCGACTGGATGCGGTGTTCGCGGCGCTGGCCGACGCGCGCGCGCGGCATGGCAGCGAGGCGCTGGGCAGCTACATCATCTCGATGGCACATGATCGCAGCGATGTGCTGGCCGTGCTGGCGCTGGCGCGCCGTGGCGGATTGGCTGACGAGGACGGCGCGGTGCCGCTGGACATCGCACCGCTGTTCGAGACGGTGGACGATCTCAAGCGCGGTACTGCGACGCTGCGTGACCTGCTGGCCGATCCGGTCTATCGCGCTCATCTGCGGGCACGCGGTGATGTGCAGATGGTGATGCTGGGTTATTCCGACAGCAGCAAGGACGGCGGCATCGCCGCTTCGCGCTGGGGCCTGCAGCGTGCGCAGGTGGAACTGCTGGACGTGGCGGCCGAGGCCGGCATCCGCCTGACCTTCTTCCACGGCCGTGGTGGTTCGATCAGCCGGGGCGGTGGCAAGACCACGCACGCGGTGGACGCGTCGCCACGTGGCAGCATCGATGGTCGCCTGCGCGTGACCGAGCAGGGCGAGGTGATCCACCGCAAGTACGGCATCCGCGCGCTGGCGCTGCGATCGCTGGAGCAGGCCACCGGTGCGGTGCTGCGGGCCAGTCTGCGTCCGCGTGCCGCGGAACCTCGCGAGGAGGGCTGGCGACCGGTGATGGACGTGGTCGCCGCCGCCAGCAGCGAGGTCTATCGCGTCTTCGTCGGCCAGGCCGGTTTCATGGATTACTTCCGTACGGCGACGCCGATCGATGTGATCGAGCGGATGACGCTGGGTTCACGGCCGTCGCGTCGTCTCGGCCAGGATGCGGCACTGGGCAACCTGCGTGCGATCCCGTGGGTATTCGCCTGGAGCCAGGCCCGCGCGGTGATTCCCGGCTGGTATGGCGTGGGCAGCGGCCTGCAGGCGGCGGTGGATGCCGGCCATGAACCTGTCCTGCGCGACATGGCGCGCGACTGGCCGTTCTTCCGCACCTTCCTGGACGACATCGCAATGGTGCTGTCCAAGGGCGATATCACCATCGCCGAACAGTTCTCGCGTCTCTCCGGTGACCTGCACGGGCGCTTTTTCCCGCAGATCCAGCACGAACTGGCGCTGACCCGCCGCTGGCTGCTGGCACTGATGGACCAGCAGACCTTGCTGGAGCACGATGCGCGGCTGGCGCTGTCGATCCGCCTGCGCAATCCCTACGTCGATCCGATCAGCGTGCTGCAGGTGGACCTGCTGCAGCGCTGGCGCGAAAGCGGGCGGGAGGACGAAGAACTGCTGCGCGCGCTGGTGGCCTGCGTGAATGGTGTTTCGCAGGGCGTGCAGAACACCGGGTGATCCGCATCCGCCGGGCATGGCCCGGCGCTACCCGCCTCGGTGGGTGCGGGGCTTGCCCCGCACGCTCTCACTCTTCAGGCGAAGGCGGATTGGACGCCAGCAGTTCCAGGTGCCGTTGCTCCATTTCCTGCCGCAGCTGGCGCCGGATCAGCGCGGCGGCCTGCCGGCGCTTCTCGTCCGAACTGGCGGGCTGCAGCGGGGGGACAGGCGTTGGCCGCCCCTCTTCGTCCACCGCCACCATGGTGAAGAAACAGCTGTTGGCGTGGCGCACGCTGCGCTTGAGGATGTCCTCGGCCACCACCTTGATGCCGATCTCCATCGACGAGGTGCCGGTGTAGTTCACCGAGGCCAGGAACGTCACCAGTTCGCCCACCGCGATCGGTTGGCGGAACATCACCTGGTCCACCGACAGGGTGACCACGTAGCTGCCGGCGTAGCGGCTGGCACAGGCATAGGCGACCTGGTCGAGCAGGCGCAGGATGGCGCCGCCGTGGACCTTGCCGGAGAAGTTGGCCATCTCCGGCGACATCAGCACGGTCATGGACAGCTGGTGGGTTTTGAGTTCGGTCGACATGCACCGATTGTATCGGCGTGGCGCAGCTCGTGTAGAGCCGAGCCCGTGCTCGGCTGCTCTCGGCGCAGGCAAAAGAAAGCCGAGCATGGGCTCGGCTCTACAGAAAGCAGAAGGGCCGCTTGCGCGGCCCTTCGTCTGTCTTACTTCAGCTTCGCATCGGCGCGCAGGGCGGCGGCACGATCGGTCTTCTCCCAGGAGAAGGCCGTGGCGTTGACCGTCTCGCCGGCACCGTTGAGGTAGCTGAACTCCTTCGGCTTGCGGCCGAAGTGGCCGTAGGCCGCAGTCTGCTGGTACATCGGGTGGATCAGGTCCAGCATCTTGATGATGCCGTACGGGCGCAGGTCGAAGTGCTTGCGGATCAGCTTCTCGATCTTGTCGTCGCTGATCTTGCCCGTGCCGAAGGTGGTGACCGAGATCGAGGTCGGCTCGGCCACGCCGATGGCGTAGGAGACCTGCACTTCGCAGCGGTCGGCCAGGCCGGCGGCGACCACGTTCTTGGCGACGTAGCGGGCAGCGTAGGCGGCCGAGCGGTCAACCTTGGACGGATCCTTGCCGGAGAACGCGCCGCCACCGTGACGGGCCCAGCCGCCGTAGGTGTCGACGATGATCTTGCGGCCGGTCAGGCCGCAGTCGCCCACCGGGCCGCCGATCTCGAACTTGCCGGTCGGGTTGATGTGGAACTTGGTGCCCTTGTGCAGCCACTTGGCCGGCAGCACCGGCTTGATGATCTCTTCGCGGACGGCCTCGATCAGGTCCTTCTGCTTGATGCCCGGGGCGTGCTGGGTGGACAGCACCACCGCGTCGATGGCGGCCACTTCGCCGTTCTCGTAGCGCAGGGTGACCTGGCTCTTGGCGTCCGGGCGCAGCCACGACAGCGGCGAGTTCTTCTTCTTGCGGATCTTGGCCTGCTGCTCGACCAGGCGGTGCGACAGGTGGATCGCGGCCGGCATGTAGCTGTCGGTCTCGTTGGTGGCGTAGCCGAACATCAGGCCCTGGTCGCCCGCGCCCATTTCTTCCGGCTTCTTGCGGTCCACGCCCTGGGCGATGTGCGGCGACTGCTTGCCGATCAGGTTCAGCACGCCGCAGGTGGCGCCGTCGAAGCCGACGTCGGAGCTGTCATAGCCGATGTCCAGGATGACTTTGCGGGTCAGCGCTTCGAGGTCGATCCAGGCGCTGGTGGTGATCTCACCGGCAACAATGGCCACACCGGTCTTGACCATGGTCTCGCAGGCCACGCGGGCGCGCTGGTCCTGGGTCAGGATCGCGTCCAGCACCGCGTCGGAGATCTGGTCGGCAATCTTGTCCGGATGGCCTTCGGAGACCGATTCGGAGGTGAACAGGTAGCTGGACATCAGGCTTAATATCCCTTGATTCGGATGGAAAGATGGGCGCGCATCATACACGGGGTGCGCCGCCTGTGCATTGTGAACCCGTACGGGTTGCCGGTGGTTAAGGTGACGTGCCCTCTGGCACAAGGCCTGGCGGGCGTCTGCAGGACACGGTGCGCAGGCAGTGTTCCACTGGCGTGACCATTGCCGCAAGGCCGTGTTGCGGGGGGAAGGGGCGGTTCCGGCGTTGCCGGAGCGGGGCCGGCCGTCATCGTTCTGCCCCGAAACCGCCATCTGCCTGCCGCGTGCCAGGCGCAGGCTGTCGGCCAATCCGGCCGCCGGGTATCAGTGAGCACGCCATGCAGGAACTCGAACAGCGTCTGCAGCAGCGCTTTCCGGAGTGGTTCCACGGCCGCCGCGGCCAGCTCGCGCGGCCACTGCTGCGCAGTGTCGGTCGCTGGTCGCGGCTGGACCGGGTGGAGGACTTCCTGCGGCGCAACGCGGACGTGCGCGGATTCGGCTTCGTGGCCGCCGGACTGGAGTTCCTGGACGGCCAGTACCAGGTGGATCCGGCCGCCCTGGCTCGCATTCCGTCCACGGGCCGTCTGCTGATCGTGGCCAATCATCCTTCCGGTGCACTCGACGCGCTGGCGCTGCTGGACGCGGTCGGCCGCATCCGCCGCGATGTGCGGATCGTGGCCAACGATCTGCTGGGCGCCATCGGCCCCCTGCAGGACCTGCTGCTGCCGGTCCGCATCCTCGGCGGCAAGGTCCAGCGCGGCAGCCTGCAGGCGGTGGAGCAGGCGCTGGCCGCCGAGCAGTGCGTGATCGTGTTTCCGGCCGGCGAGGTATCCCGGCTGTCGTTGCGCGGCATCCGTGATGGTCGCTGGCAGCGCGGGTTCGTCAGGTTCGCCCGGGCCGCCGGCGCCCCGGTGTTGCCGGTGAGGGTGGAGGCACGCAATTCGGCCCTGTTCTACGGCGCCTCGACCCTGTTCAAGCCAGCCGGCACCGCGCTGCTGGCGCGCGAGATGTTCGCGCGGCGTGGTCGGCCGCTGCGGTTGCGCGTCGGTGAACCGATGCAGCTGGGACAGGGCGACCCGGGCGAACAGCTGCTGGCGGTACGGCGCGCGGTGTATGCGCTGGGCCGCGACCTGCGCCCCGGCGAGACTGCCGGTGCCGGCCCCGAACCACTGGCCGCACCGGTGCCGCCGTCGCAGGTGGCGGCCGCCATCGCTGGCGCTGTCCGGCTCGGACAGACCGCCGACGGCAAGCAGATCCTGCTGGCCAGCTGCAGCGCCGACTCGCCGCTGCTGCTGGAACTGGGACGCCTGCGCGAGCTGACGTTCCGCCAGGTGGGCGAGGGTACCGGCCACAGCCGCGACCTGGACGCCTTCGATCCGCAGTACGAGCACATCGTGATCTGGGACGCTGCCGCGCAGCGCATCGCGGGCGCGTACCGCATCATGCGGGGCGCGCACGCGCTGGCCCGGCGCGGACTGGCAGGGCTCTACAGCGCGTCGCTGTTCCGCTATTCCGACGATGCCATCACCCATATCGCCGAGGGGCTGGAGCTGGGCCGCAGCTTCGTAGTGCCCGATTACTGGGGCAGCCGCAGCCTGGACTACCTGTGGCAGGGAATCGGCGCCTACCTGCAGTGCCGGCCCGGCATCCGCTACCTGTTCGGTGCGGTATCGATCAGTGCGGCGCTGCCGCGCGATGCGCGCGAGCAACTGGTGGCCTACTACCAGCGCTACTACGGCGGCATCGCCGGCCTGGCCGAGTCGAACCGGCCCTTCCAGTACTTCGCGGCACCGCCCAGTTTCGGTGAACTGGATGCGGGCGCAGCCTTCGATGTCCTGAAGGCCAACCTGGCCGCACTCGGGACCGGCGTGCCGACCCTGTACCGCCAGTACACCGACCTGTGCGAGCCCGGTGGCGCGCGCTTCCTTGCGTTCGGTGTCGACCCGGCGTTCAGCGACTCGATCGACGGTCTGATCGAGGTGGACCTGTGCGCGATCCGACCACACAAGCGCAAGCGCTACCTGCGTGATGCCGGAGCGCAGGCATGAGCGCGCTGGCGACGTTGTCGCCACACCGTCGCGCCGTGTTCGTCTCCGACGTGCATCTGGGGTCGCGCCATTGCCATGCGGCCGAACTGGCCGTGTTTCTCGCCCAGCTGCGCTGTGAACGGTTGTACCTGGTCGGTGACATCATCGACCTGTGGTGGATGGCGCATCACCGCGCCAACTGGCGGCAGTCGCACAGCGACGTCATCCAGGCGCTGCATGCACTGCGTCGCAACGGTACCGAGATCATCTACATCCCCGGCAATCACGATGCCTCGCTGCGCCATGTCTGCGGGCTGATGCTGCCGGCGATGCAGGTGCGCCGTCGCGCGATCCACGTGACCGCCGACGGGCGACGGTTGCTGGTCGCCCATGGCGACGACTACGACGGTGTCACCCATTTCGGCGGCCTGCAGGAAAAGTTCGGCGACTGGCTGTACTACCGCATCCTGACCGGCAACCAGGCGCTCAACGCGGTACGCCGCCGGCTGGGCATGCGCTACTGGTCGCTGTCGGAATTCCTCAAGAAGCGCAGTGGTGCGGCCGAGCGCTACATCGGGCGCTTCGTGCAGGCCGGGCTGGACGACGTGCGCCGGCGCGGCCTGGACGGCATCATCTGCGGGCACATCCACCGTGCGGCGCTGGTCGAGCGCGACGGCCTGGTCTACGCCAACGACGGCGACTGGGTGGAGAGCCTGACCGCGCTGGCCGAAGATCATGACGGCGCGCTGCGCCTGCTCGATCACCATGGGCGGACGCTGGTGGAGCTGCCCGGCGCAGCCCGGCGCGCGGCAGCTGCCTGAGCCCAGCGGCACCGGCCACCGTCCGGGCTCTGCTGTCGCCCGGCAAAGCCGTTAGCATCGGGCCATGGATTCCTTGACCCAGATCGTTCTCGGCGGCGCCGTAGCCGCTGCCATCGCCCCGCCCGGACATCGCCGCGCGGCCCTGCTGGCCGGTGCCGCACTGGGCACCTTGCCGGATCTGGATGCCTTGTGGCTGGGCTTCACTGCCGAGGATCCCGTAGCGGTGATGGTCGACCACCGCAGCTTCAGCCATTCGCTGCTGGTGTTGCCCTGGGTGGCGGCGTTGATCTGGTGGCTGTTCAAGCGCTACGGACGGGGGCGGGTGGCGCAGTCGCCGCTGCGCTGGTTCTGGGCCATCCAGCTGGCGCTGGTCACCCATCCGCTGCTGGATGCGCTCACCGTCTACGGCACCCAGCTGTGGTGGCCACTGCGGCCACACCCGACCATGGGCTCAAGTGTTTTCATCATCGATCCGGCGTACACGGTATGGCTGCTGCTGGGCTGCGTGGTGGCGTGGTTCGGGCGCGCGCGGCCGTGGGCCGGCAAGGTGCTCGGGCTCGCCCTGGTGCTCAGTACCGGCTACCTGGGATGGGGCCTGCTGGCCAAGGCTCAGGTCGACCGTGCCGCCCAGCAGAGCCTTGCGGCCATGGGGCTGGGCGATGCACCACGATTCTCGGTGCCGATGCCGTTCAACACCCTGCTGTGGCGGGTGGTGGCGATGACCCCGAACGGTTACGTGGTCGGCGATCGCTCGCTGGTGGCCGACCGCGGCCCGATGCAGTTCGAAGGCCACCCGTCCAATGTGCAGGCCCTGCGTGAAGCGCAGTCGATTCCGGCGGTTCAACGCCTGCAGTGGTTCAACCGTGGCTTCATGCGTGCGCAGATAGTGGACGGAATGCTGGTGCTGAGTGATCTGCGCATGGGCCTGGAGCCGGATTACACCTTCAACTTCGCGGTGGCACGGCAGGTCGATGGGCGCTGGCAGGCGATCGTGCCCGAGCAGCGGCGCACGGATTACAGCAGCCCAGCGGCGCGCGCCGATGTCGGCGTCAGGCTGGCCGCGATGTGGCAGCGGATCTGGCATGCGCCGGCAGCGACGGGCGCCACCGGCGGTGGTGCCCCGGTGCACGCGGGCGATTGATCGGCAGGCGGGGATGCTGTGCCGGCGTCAGGCCGGCGGTGCTGTGCGGTTGAGCTGGATCGAGCGATGCAGGACCTGGCGCGGCGCATTGGCGATGTCGAAGCCGACGAATGCCAGCAGGAACTGCAGACCTGAAATCAGCGAAACCATGACGATCATGAGCGTACCGACCGGCGTCGCAACCTCCGCCGATGCCGATGCGATCCAGTGGTACGCGCCGAACACGCCACCGAAGGCGAGCAGTCCCAGCCCGGCGATCAGCTCCAGCGAGGCGATGGTCAGGTCGCGCAGGAAATAGTTGTAACCCACGCGCTTGAGCGTGTTGCGCACGTGCTTGAAGGCGAACTCGCCCAGTACCCGGCTGATGCGCAGGTTGCTGGTCTCGTCGGCATAGCGCGCGTCCATCGCCACGTCCTGCACCACGGCACGCACCGTGTTGAGGCGGAACAGCATGTCGGTCTCGAAGAAGTAGCGGTCGCTGATCGCATCCAGGGGCAGGTGGCTGGCAACGCGGGCGTGGATGGCGGTGTAGCCGTTGGTCGGGTCGAACACCTGCCAGTAGCCGGACGACGCCTTGCTCATGAACGACAGCGCGAGGTTGCCGATCCGCCGCAACAGCGGCATGCAACGGATGTGGCTGAGGTTCCAGAAGCGGTTGCCCTTGGTGTAGTCGGCGTTGCCCTCGGCGATGGGAGCGACGAAGTCCATCAGCAGTGTGGGATCCATCTGGCCGTCGCCATCGACCTTCACCAGGATGTCCATGCCCTCGGCGATGGCCGCGCGGTAGCCGGTCTTGATCGCACCACCGACGCCGCGGTTCTGCGCATGGAACAGCACCCTGACCCGGGGATCGCGCGTGCTGTCCTGGACCATCCGGCCGCTGCCATCCGGGCAGGCATCATCAACGCAGTAGATCGCGGTGACCGCATCGTCGATCGCTGTGAGCACGCCGAGCACGTGGCGGGTCACCCGGTAGCAGGGAATGATGACGGCGATCTTCGGTGGCGTGGCCGGGCGCGCGTAGGCGTTCATCTGCATCGTCCTCAGGGCTGCGGCGGTGCCGGCGGCTGCGCGGGCGCGGCCAGCATCGCGGCTGCGGGCACTTCCACCAGGTCGGCGTACATCGAACGGGGTTCGGCGACGTCGCTGACCATCACATGGTGATAGCGGTTGAACGTGGTGTTGAAGCGGTCTTCGGGCATGTCCGGGAAGCGCGCGCGGAAGTACGCCAGCTGCGGGAAATACAGCGTGTGGTTGACTGCCGGGATACCGACGCCGGACAGCAGCGCACCGTAGCGCCCTTCCACCACCAGCGCTCCGTCCGCAGCCTGCCGTGCACCGCGCGCCTGCATCGACGCCAGCACGGCGCTGCGGTCCATGTCGAAGATCGGCCGGGCCGACTGCACCGGATTGAACAGCCCGTTGGTCAGCACGTTGCCGAGCGCGGCCACCGCCAGCACCAGCGCCACCGGATGCGCGGCGAACCGTGGGCGGCGCGCGGCGAAGGCCAGCACGCCCACGCACAGCAGTGGCCATGCATCGGCCGTGGCATGCAGCCGGCTGAAACTGCCCTGGCCGAAGGCAAACTTGAGCAGGCATCCCGCCAGCAGCAGGGCCGCGAGCAGCAGCAGGCGGCCGCGGCCCAGGCGCACCCCGCCGCGCACCAGCACGATCGCGCAGCCGATGTTCAGCAGCAGGCCCAATGCCAGCAACGCACGGGTGGGCGGCACCATCGACAGTCCGGTCAGCTGGCCGATCCGCAGCGGCACCGGCAGGAAGATCCAGCAGGCGACCAGCGCGATGCCGGCGGCCAGCACCCCCAGCGACAGCCGGTGGCCGCGCGCCCAGCGCAGCACCTGCGTCCAGTCGGCGAGGACGGCGGTGAACAGCGGCAGCAGGCTGCTGAACACTGCGATCTCGCAGGCGTTGGACGGCTCGAACGCAGGCAGCGGATAGAACCCGCGCGTCATCAGGTTGGGGAACCCGTGGGTGAGCAGCGCGACCGGGCTGACCCCGCCGCCGGCGCTCTCGCGCTGGCCGGGATAGACGGTGTTGCGGACGATCTCGATCGCTTCGTGGAAATAGCCCAGGAACGCCAGCAGCGCCAGGCCGCCGGCGACCGCCGCATCGAGCAGGCGTGCCACCGTCAGCGCATCGCGGCGGAAGGCCAGCACCAGCACGCCCATGGCCAGCAGCGCTGAAATGATGAAGGGCGGGTAGGCCACGGCCAGCAGCCAGACCACCAGTGCGTAGGCGCTGGCGAGGATGCGCAGCCAGCGGTTGTCGATCCGCAGCCAGGCCACGGCTACCCACGGGGCCAGCGCGAACGCGCCCCAGTTGGTCGTCCACCACACCTGCACGTAGGGCGAGAAGTACAGGGTCAGCGCGACCAGCACGGCCGCCAGTGGCGGAACCCGCAGCTGGCGCAGGAACAGCGCCCAGCCGCACAGGAACGCCATCGCCATGAACATGAAGAAGAACGAGTAGGCGTTGGCCGGTGGCAGGATGAAGAAGGCCCAGTGGTAAGGCTTGAACAGCAGGCCCCAGTCCAGCAGCGGAAGCGCCTGGAACGAGCGCAGCGTCTCGTGGTACGGCGAAAACGCGTTGGTCGCGCCGAAGTCATTGGCCACCGCGATCTGCACGTAAGGGGTGTAGACCATCCACTCGTCCATGCGGATGCCCCGCGCCTTTCCGAGCAGGGGCTCGATCGGCGCCAGCCCAAGGTACTGGCTGGCCATCGCATACGACGAGGGCGTCAGTGCAAATGCGACATACAGCAGGCACAGCACCGCCACGATGCCCAGGCACAGACGGGCCTGGCGGGAGTCGAGGCCATCCAGCAGGCCGCCTTCCCGGGCGGCGAGGGGCAGCGTGCTACCCGGAGTCGTTGCGCGTGCTGTCATCAGGAATCCCTTCAGGCGCGGAGCTCGGTGGTCCCGTTGCCGCACACGCGGAAGGGGCCGGGTCCAGCGCGCGCCCGTCCTCGACGCCAGCCCGCGACGATTCTAGCGGGTTGCCAGCCATGCGGCGCGTGGCACTGCCGCAGCGCAGCGGTGCAGGCGCCGGTCAATACACCGTCGCGCGGCCCTGCACGAACGAGAAGAAGAACACGGCATTGGGATCGTTCTGCACCAACCGGAACTCGCGACGCATGCCCTCCACCGTATCCTCGTCCACGGTGCCGGCCTGCAGCAGCTGCTCGGCGGCCGACAGCAGCAGCTGCTCCCAGAACGCGATCATCGTCTTGCGCCGCGCCGGCTCGCGGTTGTCCAGGTGGATCGTCTTGATCTCGGTATGCACATCGCGGAAACCACCGGCCAGCAGCAGGTTGCCGAGCTTGGCGCCGACGAAGGGATCGCCGCCGTGGTCGTACTGGAAATCATTGAACGCCATCCAGTAACGCCAGATGTGCGGCGAATACGGATCGAGCAGGAACGATGCGTTCATCACTTCGGTGATGTAGACCGGCGATCCCGGTGCGAGTACGCGGCGCACTTCGCTGAGCACGCGGGCCGGCGAAGGTACATGCTCCAGCACCCAGCACAGGAATGCCGAATCGAAGCTGCGTGCCTCGAATGGCAGCTCGCCTGCATCGGCCTGCTGCAGGGTGTAGCGATCGCTGCACCACGGCGTGCGCGCGAGGTTCTCGCGGGCGGTCGCCAGCTGCGTTTCGCTCAGGTCCACGCCGGTCACGTGCAGGTCCGGGAAGCGGCGCAGCAGGATCTCGGTCTGCGCGCCGACGCCGCTGCCGACTTCCAGCAGGCGTCGTGCGCTGCCGTAGTCGATCTGGCCGAAGATGCTCGATTCCAGCAGGCGGGCCTGGGTCATCAGGCGCTGCTGTTCGGTGCCGGAGAACCCGTGCAGGTAGGTGGGGGAGGAAATCGGCGGTGTCATGGTCGCGGGCTCGTGGTGCGTCGTGCAGGGTCGACTGCGGGGCGTGCGGGGTCAGGCAGCCGACGGCAGCGCCGGTTGTCCGGCGATCAGTCGGTCGAAGTACTCGGTGGTCAGCGTGATCTGGCTCTGCGGATCTTCGGCGCGGTTGACCACGGCGCGGAACGCCGCATTCTCGGGCCGGTCCTTGGCGTACCAGCCCAGGTGCTTGCGCGCGATGCGCACGCCCTGCGGCTCGCCGTAGAAGGCATGCAGGGCGTGCAGGTGGCCGAGCAGGATATCGCGCACTTCGGCCAGTGACGGCGGGGCCAGTTCCTCACCGGTGGCCAGGTAGTGCGCCACCTCGCGGAAGATCCACGGCCGGCCCTGCGCCGCGCGACCGATCATCACTGCGTCCACGCCGGTCTGCTGCAGGACGAAGGCGGCCTTGCGCGGCGAATCGATGTCTCCATTGGCGATCACCGGAATGCGCAGCGCTGCCTTGATCTCGCCGATCGTGGCGTACTCGGCCTGGCCGGTGTAGTGCTGGTCGCGGGTGCGGCCGTGCACGGCCAGGGCGGCGATGCCGCTGTCCTCGGCGATGCGCGCGATCAGCGGCCCATTGCGGTGGTCGCAGTCCCAGCCGGTGCGGATCTTCAGCGTGACCGGCACATCGACCGCGTTGACCACGGCAGCAAGGATGCGCGCCACCAGCGATTCGTCACGCATCAGCGCCGAACCGGCCCAGGCATTGCAGACCTTCTTGGCCGGGCAGCCCATGTTGATGTCGATGATCTGCGCACCATGGTCGACGTTGTAACGCGCCGCCTCGGCCAGCTGCTGCGGCTCGGTGCCGGCGATCTGCACGCTGATCGGTGCCGGTTCACCCTCATGGTCCATGCGGTGGATCGACTTGCGCGTGTTCCAGAAGCGCGGGTCGCTGATGGTCATCTCGGAGGCGGCCAGGCCCGCGCCCAGCCGTTTGCACAGCAGGCGGAACGGCTTGTCGGTGACGCCGGCCATGGGCGCCAGCACGACGTTGGGAGCAATGGTGTAGGGGCCGATCTGCATACGCCCATTGTAGGCCGCAGGCGGTCACATGGCCGGGTCGGCGACGCGCCGGTTCAGGCCGATCCGGACCGACCTCATGCCGTACGGGCATCAGCAGATGCTTGACGGTTGCTTCCGCCGCCCCCAGTGGCGGGTCATCGTGGGCGGCTGCGGCAGGGCTGCGTGCCCTGCATGGGCGCAGGCAGAAAAAGGCCCGGGCACCTGCGCGCCCGGGCCGGTTCATGCAGCTGCGGCGTGGACCTACCGGATTTCCACGTCGGCCGGGGTCAGCCGTGGCATCGCCGCTGCGGCGCCTTCCTTCTCGGTCGAGCGGCCCGCGAACTGGTTGGCGAAGCGCACATGGCGTGCGAACGGCGCCTCCGGCAGCTGGGCAAGGGAGGCGGCCAGCGCGCCGTTGAAGGCGTCGCCGGCACCGGTGGTATCGATCGCCTGCACCTGCTCGGCACCCACGCGGTAGTACGGCTGGGTGTCGCCGCGCAGGTTCTCATCGGCATGCGAAACGAACACGCCCACCGAGCCCAGGGTCACCACCACGGTACCGTTGCCGACCAGCTTGCGGCACAGCGCATGCAGGCTGGCACCATCCAGCGCGGCCACGTCGTTGGCATCCACGCGCTCGCCGACATGGCGGCCCAGCAGGGCGGCGAACTCGGTCTCGTTCGGGGTGATCACATCGGCCAGCTTGAGCAGGCCGATGGTCGAGGGGGCGTCGGCCGGTGCGGTGTTGAGCACGGTGGTGACACCGGCCTCGCGGGCGGCAGCCAGTGCCGCCTCGATGGTCTGCACCGGCGACTCCAGCTGCACCAGCACCACCCGGGCACCGGTCAGCAGCGCCTGTTGCTGCTGCAGGAAATCGGTGCTCAGGGCGGCATTGGCGCCCGGGCCGATCACGATGGTGTTACGACCCCGTGCATCGACATAGATGCCGGCGGTGCCGGTCGGTTCGCTGCTGGCTTCGGCGATCAGCGCGAAACCGTCCTGGCCGGCGAGGTCGCGGGCGGTGGCACCGCCGGCGTCATCACCCAGGGCGCACACGAAGTGGGTGTCGGCGCCCGCGCGGCATGCGGCCACGGCCTGGTTGAAGCCCTTGCCACCGGGGCCGGTGCTGTAGCGGCCGGCAATGGTCGCGCCCGGTGCCGGCAGCGACTCGCACCGCCACACGTGATCGACATTGAAGGAACCGACGACAACGACACTGCTGCTCATAGGGAATCTTTTCTCGAACTAGGGTTCAACTGAAATGCGTCAGCACGCCGGCGATGGTCGCCGTCATGAAGGTGGCGATGGTACCGCCCAGTACCGCGCGCAGGCCGAACTTGGCCAGGTCGTGGCGACGTTCCGGGGCCAGGCCACCGATGCCGCCGATCTGGATTGCGATCGAGCTGAAGTTGGCGAAGCCGCACAGCGCATAGGTGGCGATCAGGCGACCTTCGTTGGACAGGGTCACGCCGGCGACCTGGCCGTTCACGATCTGCGACAGCTCGGTATAGGCGACGAACTCGTTGATCACGACCTTCTGTCCGATCAGCGAACCCACGGTGGTGGCGTCGGCCCACGGAGTGCCGATCACCCAGGCGATCGGTGCCAGCAGGTAGCCGAAGATGGTCGACAGGTTGGTCGGCTTGCCGATCTGTGCGGCCAGGCCGGTCACTTCGCCGAGCCAGGTCAGCGGGGCGTTCAGCAGGGCGATCAGGGCGATGAAGGCCAGCAGCATCGCGCCGATGTTCAGCGCCAGCTTCAGGCCGTCGCCGGCGCCGGCCGCCGCCGCGTCGATGATGTTGCTGGAGGTCTTCTCCACTTCCATCTTCACCGTGCCGCGGGTCAGCGGGGTGCCGGTTTCCGGGATCAGCAGCTTGGCCACCACCAGCGTGGCCGGTGCGGCCATGATGCTGGCCGCCAGCAGATGCTTGGCGTAGAACGCCTGCTGGGTCGGGTCGCCCCCGCCGAGCATGCCCACGTAGGCCGCCAGCACGCCGCCAGCGATGTGGGCCATGCCACCGATCATCATGGTCAGCAGCTCGGACTGGGTCATCTTGGCGATGTACGGGCGCACGGTCAGCGGCGCCTCGGTCTGGCCAATGAAGACGCTGGCGCAGACGCTGGTGGTTTCGGCACCGGACACGCGCATCACCTTGGTGATCGCCCACGCCATCACCCGGACGATCGCCTGCATGACGTTCAGGTGGTACATCACGCCCATCAGCGCGGAGAAGAAGATGATGGTCGGCAGCACCTGGAAGGCGAAGATGAAGCCGTAGTTCTGGACGTCCATCAGCGAGCCGAAGATGAACTTCGAGCCCTCGTTGACGAAGCTCAGGACCTTCACGAAGCCGTGGCCGAGCGCATCGAACACGTCGCGGCCGCCGGGGACCAGGATCACCAGCGCCGCAAAGGCGATCTGCAGGGTGATGCCGGTGGCGACGAGCTTCCAGTCCACCGCGCGCTTGTTGTTGGAAAACAACCAGGTGATGCCGATCAGCACCGCCAACCCGAACAGGCCGAAGCCGATCCTGCCCAAACCTTCGACCATGTGAGTGACTCCCCTGGGGCGTCGCGAAAAACGGGAAGCCTAGTGCAGGGCAGGGGCCGGGGCAAGGAAAAGCAGCGTGCGCGCGGCCATCGGCACCGATCGGGCCAGCAACGGCAAGGGGTTGCGGTCGGCACGACGGGTAGAATGGGGCTCGATTCCGGCCCGGATGCGGGCCCGCAGCAGGAGATTCGCATGCACTACCGCCGCCTGGGCTCCACCGGCCTGCCGATATCCGCCCTGTCCTTCGGCGCCTGGGTGACCTTCGGTGACCAGATTCCGCGCGACGAGGCCCGCAACCTGGTTGCCGCGGCCTGGGACCATGGCATCAACTTCTTCGACAATGCCGAGGGGTATGCCAATGGCCGCGCCGAGCAGGTGATGGGCGATGTGATCGCCGACCTGCGCCTGCCGCGCGATGGGTTCTGCGTGTCCAGCAAGGTGTTCTTCGGCAGTGCCAAGGATCCGCGACCGACCCAGCGCGGCCTGTCGCGCAAGCACGTCACCGATGCCTGCCATGCCGCGCTCAAGCGCCTGCGGGTGGACTATCTGGACCTTTATTACTGCCACCGCCCGGATCCCGACGCGCCGATCGCCGAGACCGTGCACGCGATGGATACCCTGATACGGCAGGGCAAGGTGCTCTACTGGGGCACGTCCGAGTGGTCGGCGGCACAGATCCAGCAGGCGCTGGACATTGCCGCGCGACACAACCTGCAGGGGCCATCGATGGAGCAGCCGCAGTACAACCTGCTGCACCGCGAGCGGGTGGAAACCGAGTACGCCCCGCTGTACGCGGGGGCCGGCCTGGGCACCACCATCTTCTCGCCGTTGGCGTCCGGCCTGCTCAGTGGCAAGTACGACCGTGGCATTCCGGCCGACGCCCGGCTGGGCCGCGAGGGCATGGAGTGGCTGCAGGATCTGGTTCTGGGCGCCGATGCACAGGCACGCTTGGCCCAGGTCCGTCATTTCAGCGCGGTGGCACGCGAGCTTGGCCACGCCCCGGCCAGCGTGGCCATCGCCTGGTGCCTGCGCAATCCACAGGTGTCCAGCGTGATCCTGGGCGCCAGCCGGGTCGAGCAGCTGCTGCAGAACCTGCAGGCCCTGGAAGTGCTGGAGCAGATCGACGCCGCCGGCTGGGCCCGGATCGAAGCCGCCTTCGTCTGACCCGCAGCATTTTCCCGCCGGGGAGTCGAGCTGTGCTCGACCCCAGGGTCGCCGCCACCCACCATTCGATTCACAAAATCTATCGAATTTTGGATTTCGATCATTAATCTCATCAATCAAATTGAGAATGGTTGTTGATTGTCAACTGAGAATCATTATCATTTAACTCGTCCCTCGCACGAGTCCAGATGCTCATGAACGCTCAACCTGTACTGCTGCGCCCTGAAACACTGACCCTCCGCGATCGTCCGGTCCGCGTCGTTCCGCCGGAAGAGGTCATCGACAGCGAAGCCCTGCTCAAGGGCCGTCGTGAAATCCTGATCCAGCACGGCGATCGCTTCTATCGCCTGCGGCACACCAGCAACGACAAGCTGATCCTGACCAAGTAATGCGGCCTGGTCGCCCGCCTCCCTCCCTCCTGCCGGGCGCCGCCCGCAGGGTGGGCGACCCGACCGCTCCCGCTCTCTCCCCCTCGGTCTACCGCGTGCGCTCCGGCGTGCCGGTGGCCGGGGGTCCCCTGCCTGACCGAACGAACCCGATGACCCGCCATACCGCCCTTTGCCTTGCTGTCTGGATGGCGCTGCCGCTGTCCGCCCACGCTGCCACTGCCGCCAGCGCCGCGCCCGATGCGCGCGAATTCGATCGCGTGCAGGTCACCGCCACGCGCACCGAGCGCGCAGTGAGTGACGTCGCCGCGACGGTGGACGTGATCGACCGTGAGCAGATGGACCGGCACCTGGTCCAGGACATCAAGGATCTGCTGCGCTACGAGCCGGGCCTGTCGGTCAGCCGCAGCGCCGCGCGCTTCGGCCTGGGCAGCATCCGTATCCGTGGCCTGGACGGCAACCGTGTGCGGGTGCAGACCGATGGCATCGCGATGCCGACCAGCTTCAACATTGGTTCGTTCTCCAACGCCAACCGCAACTTCACCGATCTGGACACGCTCAAGCGCGTGGAGATCGTGCGCGGCCCGGCCAGCTCGCTGTACGGTTCCGATGCGCTGGGCGGCGTGGTCGCCTTCGTCACCAAGGATCCGGCCGATTACCTGAAGGATGGCAAGGACAGCTACGTCGGCCTGAAGTTCGGCTACGACGGTGAATGGAAGGGCCTGCTCGGCGGTGTCACCACGGCGTTCGGCGGCGAACACTGGAGCGGCATGGTCAACATCAACCATCGCCAGGGCCAGGAAACCGACAACAAGGGTGACGTGCGCAGCAACGACAACACCCGCACCGCCCCCAACCCGCAGGACCGCGACGGTCGCAGCGGCCTGGCCAAGCTGGTCTATGCACCGAGCGAGGACCAGCGCTTCCGCCTGACCGTGGAAGGCAACGAAGACAAGACCGAGACCAACGTGCTGTCTTCGATCGACCGTACCACCACCACCGGCATGAAGGCGCGCGACAAGCAGAACCGCACCCGCGTGTCGTTCGCGCATGAAATGGATGCGCTGGACAAAGGCTTCGCCGACAGCCTGCACTGGCAGCTGTATACCCAGCACAGCGAAACCACCCAGATCACCGATGAGGACCGTGCCAACCGCAGCCGTCGCCACCGCGAGTTCAACTTCGACCAGCGTGTGTACGGCCTGCAGGCGCAGTTCAACAAGGCCTTCAGCACCGGCAGCGTCGAGCACGCGCTGACCTATGGCTTCGAGGGTGCACGCACCGAGATCCGCCAGAAGCGCGATGGTTTCCAGGTACTGGCCAACGGCCAGACCAGCACCACCATCCTGCCCGATGCGTTCCCGGTACGCGATTTCCCGATCAGCAAGACCACCGAGCTGGGCCTGTATGCGCAGGATGAAATGCGCATGGCTGGCGGCAAGCTGTCGCTGGTGCCGGGCGTGCGCGTGGACCGCTACGAGCTGAAGCCGGAAGTGGACAACATCTTCGCCGAGGACAATCCCGGCGTGGCGGTGGCGAAGCTGACCAAGACCAGCGTCTCGCCCAAGCTTGGCATGGTCTATCGCTTCACCGACGAATGGTCGCTGTTTGCCGGTTACTCGCACGGCTTCCGCTCGCCGCCGTACAACGACGTCAATCTCGGCTTCACCAACTTCGCCTTCGGCTACACGGCCATTCCCAATCCGGACCTGAAGCCGGAAACCAGTGATGGCATGGAACTGGGCCTGCGCTTCCTGTCGCCGGCTGCCTACGTCAGCGTCAGCGGCTACTACAACGAGTACAAGGACTTCATCGAGTCGCAGTCGCTGGTCGGCACCAATGCGCAGGGCCTGATGGTGTTCCAGTCGCGCAACATCGCCGACGCCCGCATCTACGGCGCTGAACTGAAGGCCGGCGTCGACTTCGGCCAGATCAGCCCGACCCTGCAGGGCTGGGCACTGCGCAGTTCCGTGGCCTGGTCGCGCGGCGACAACAAGACCGAGGACACCCCGCTGGATTCGGTCGACCCGCTGCGCGGCACCGTCGGCCTGATGTACGACACCGATGCCTGGGGTGTCGAACTGGCCGGCACCTTCGTCAAGCGCAAGGACCGCGTCGCCTCGGAGACGGTGTACCGCCCGGCCGGCTATGGCGTGGCCGACCTGATGGCACATTGGAATTTCGCCCCCGGTGCGACCTTCAACGTAGGCGTGTTCAACCTGGGCGACAAACGCTACATCGATTGGTCCAACGTGGGTTCGACGCTGTCGCCGACCAGCCGCGTGCTGGATCGCTACACCAGCCCCGGTCGTACCTTCTCCGCCAGCCTTGCCGTTTCCTGGTGACCTCATGAGCCGAGCATTGTCCGCACGCAGGAATGACTCCATCGCCGCGCCGCACCGCGCGGCATGGCCGACCCCGGCACAGCTGGCCACGCTTGGCACCGTGTTGTGTCTCTACCACGCCGACGGCAACGAGCTTGGCGGCTGGCGCCAGGCGGTGCGCGTGCATGCCTGCCAGGGCGTGGACAGCGAGGGCCTGCGCGAAAGCCTGTGCTTCCTTGAAGGCCGTGGCCGCTGCGTGTGGCGCCTGTACCTGCTGCCGGACAGCGATTTCCTGGCCTGGGACCGGTTGGTGGCCGCGCTGCCGCCGGGCCCACAGCACGACAGCGACGGCAGTGTCGGTGAACGCCTGTGGCGGCGCCTGGCCGGTCATCTCGGCGGCCAGCGTTGGCGCCTGTGTGCGCTGCGCCTGCATGCCGCCGATGATGGCCGCACCCTGGCGGCCAGCCTGTCGACGCTGTCGACGCTGGGCGCGGCCACCGCACGCCGCATCGCGCGCCTGGAAGGCGCCGAGGGCGAGCTGGCCATCGACGACTGCTGCTGTGCCGACGCCGCGCGCCGGCCGGCACCACGGATTCCCGGCGACCTGCCGCTGATCCGCCTCTGATCTGTTCCGGATGGAACGCCCGACGGCCACGGATGGCCTCTCAACGAACCTGCAACCCCGAAGGAAGATCCCGATGAAATTCCAGACAGCCAGCGTCCTGCTGTTGCTCGCCGGCAGCGGCGTGGCCAGCGCGCAGCCCTCCGACATCGCCCGCGACCACGACAGCATCCTGGCCATGCAGGGCGAGTACACCGTGGATTTCGCCTTCGACGAAACCGTGCTGCTGAAGCCGGGCTACGAGCGCGCGCCGGCGATGCGCAGCGGCGGCAATGAAATGGTCATCGTGGTCGAGGACACCCCGAAGCGCATCGTGCTGCAACACCTGCTGCTGGACGAGAAGAGCGGCCACATCACCAAGCACTGGCGCCAGGACTGGGTCTACGAGGCCCCGAACCGCTTCGAGTTCAGTGCCGACCAGACCTGGCGGGTGCGCAGCATCCCGGCGGCGGTGAACCAGGGCGCCTGGACCCAGTGCGTGTATGAAGTGAGCGATGCACCGCGCTACTGCGGCACCGGCAAATGGACCTACACCAACAACGTGCCGAGCTGGACCAGCGACCTGAGCTGGCGCCCGCTGCCGCGCCGTGAGTACACCAAGCGCAGCGACTACAACGCGCTGGCGGTGGTCAACCGCCACACCCTGACCCCGAACGGCTGGACCCACGAGCAGTTCAACACCAAGGTGCAGCGCAACACCGACGGCAGCCAGGTGGAGATCGCGCGTGAGTTCGGCTTCAACGACTACGTGAAGACCACCGAGATCGACTTCACCCCGGCGCGCGACTACTGGAAGGCCACCGCCGGCTACTGGGCCAAGGTCCGCCAGCGCTGGGACGGTTTCCTGACCCGGGCTCCGGGCGTGCACCTGAAGACCAAGCTGGATGGGATGGCGATGATCATTCCGCTGTTCACCCAGGCGCAGGACCTGCAGGACGGCAAGCAGGTGAAGGACGCGCAGATCGACGAAGTGTTCGCCAGGTACGTGGAAAAGGCCCAGTAGGGTCGAGCCATGCTCGAGGCCACAGCCGGATCCACGCATGGCGTGGATCTACCGCAAGGAAGGGTGCCGGGCTTGCCCGGCACGCCTTCCGGGGCGCGCCTGCGTCAGGCTTCGCGCAGGGCCAGGGCGGGCGGGGTATGCAGGATGCGCCGGGTGCCCCACCAGCCCGCCAGCAGGCTCAGCCCGATGCCGACCACGCCGCCCAGCAGCAGGCCCGGCCACGGCGGCAGCAGCGGCAGTTCGAACACCTTCTGCGACACCACCAGCCCGATCACGGCCGTGGCGCCCACCGCCAGCAGCGCGGCGAGCGTGCCCAGTGCTCCGAACTCGACCAGTACCGCACCGCGCAGCTGGCGCCGGGTCGCGCCCAGCGTGCGCAGTACCGCGCTGTCGTAGCGGCGCTCGCCGGCCGTGGCCTGCAGGGCAGCCAGCAGGACCAGCACGCCGGCCAGCAGGCTGAACACCATCACCAGCTGCACCGCCTGCGCCACCCGTTCCATCACGTCGCGCACCTGCGAGATCACCGCATCCACGTCCAGCAGCGACAGGTTCGGCTGTGCACGCACCAGTTCGCCCAGCCCGGCTGCCTGGCCGGCCGGCAGGTGGAACGCCGACAGCAGGTTGTGCGGGGTGTCGCCCACGGCGTTCGGATTCAACAGCACGAAGAAGTTCGGCCGGAACGTGTTCCAGTCCGCCTTGCGCACGCTGGTCACGGTGAACTCGCGCTGCTGCTCGCCCACGGAAATGCCGATACGGTCGCCGGTCGAGACGCCGTAGCGTTTGGCCCAGCCGGTTTCCACCGAGGCTTCAGGCACAGTGCTGTCCGCCTTCCAGAAGTGGCCCTCAAGCAGCGTATTGGCCGGCGGGAAGGTGCTGCGCCAGCTGAAGTTCAGTGGCCGGTTCTCGTCGTCGTCCTCGCGCGGGCCGTCTTCCCGTCCCTGGCCACCCTGCACCTGGTCCACGCGCACCGGCGGCTTGCCGTTGATCGCGATCAGGCGGCCGGTGGCCATCGGTTCGATGCTGGCATCGGCAGCACCCAGCGCGCGCAGTGCCGCCAGCACGCCGTCGCGTTGTTCGGGCTGGATGTTGATCAGGAAGTAGTTCGGCGTGTCCTCCGGCAGGCGCTCGCGCCACTGCTGCAGCAGCCCCGGCCCGGTCACGGCCAGCAGCAGCAGCGCGCACAGCGACAGCGACAGGCCCACCAGCTGCATCACCGCCAGCATCCGGCGGCGGGTCAGGGCGGCCAGGCCCAGTCGCCAGTTGCCGTGCAGGCGGTGCTGCAGGCTGCGCAGCACCTGCAGCAGCACGAAGCCGCCCAGGCCCGCCGCTGCGGCGAGAGCGGCCAGGCCACCCAGCACCCACAGGGCCAGCTTCAGGTCGCCGGTCACCTGCACGGCCAGCACCAGGCTGGCCAGCAGGGCGGCGACGTAGGCCAGCAGCGAGGCGGGCGGCAGTGCAGCGAAGGAGCGGTTGAGTACGCGCATCGGCGGCACTCCGCGCAGGCGCAGCAGCGGCGGCAGGCCGAAGCCGAACAGCAGCAACAGGCCGATGCCTGCACCGGTCAGCGCCGGTGTTGCCTGTGGCAGCGGCAGGCGCTGCGGTATCAGGCTGCCCAGCACCTGTACCAGGCTTTCCTGCGCGGCCATGCCCAGTCCAATGCCGAGCAGGCAGGCCGGAACGGCCAGCATCAGCAGCTGCAGTGCCAGGCCCAGCAGGATGTCGCGCTGGCGTGCTCCCAGGCAACGCAGGATCGCCACCTGGTCGATGCGGCGCAGGGCGAAGCGGTTGGCGGCCAGCGCGGTGGCGACGCCGGCCAGCAGCACCGCCAGCAGCGCGCTCAGGCCGAGGAAGCGCCCGGCCAGATCGAACGCCTGGCGCACGCCGCGCTGGGTGTCATCCACGCTGAGCAGGCGCATGCCCTTCACCTGTGGCTGCAGCCATTGCCGGAACGCAGCGATCCGGTCGGCCGGCCCGGCGAACATCAGCCGGTAGCTGATGCGGCTGCCGGGACCGAGCAGGCCGGTGCCGTCGACATCAGCGCGATTGACCAGCAACGTCGGCGACAGCGTGAGGAGGTCGCCGCCGGCATCCGGTTCGGCCTCGATGATGCCGGCGATGCGCAGCGTACCGGCGCCGAACTCGAGGTCATCGCCGGCCTTCAACCCCAGCGCCTGCAGCAGGCGGGGATCGGCATAGGCCTGGCCCTGCGGCGGCATGCCGGCATCGTCGATCAGCGCACCACCGGGCGTGCTGCGTACCTGCAGCGTCCCCCGCAGCGGATAGCCGGCCTGTACCGCCTTGATGCTGGCCATCTGGCTGGCATCGCCCTGGAACAGCACGGTGCCGAAACTGGCCATGCGGGTGGATGCCAGTCCCCGCTGCCTGGCCTCTTCGGCGAAGGCGGCCGGCGGGTCGTCACGCCCGGCGACGCCGAGGTCGCCGCCGAGCATCTCCGCAGCGCTGCTGGTGAGTGCCAGGTTGACCCGGTTCACCAGCGTGCCGACCGCGGTCATCACCGCCACGCCCAGTACCAGCGCGGCGAACACGGTCAGCAGGTCGCCGGCCAGGGCTTCGCGGCGCAGCGCGCGCCACGCATGCCGCAGCAGGTTCATGCGCGGGCCTCGTGCGCGACCGCCTGCAGGCGGCCGTTGTCTATGCGGTGGATGTGCTGGCAGCGCTGGGCCAGGCGCAGATCGTGGGTGACCAGCACCAGCGTGGTGCCGCTGCCGGCGTTGAGCTCGAACAGCAGGTCGCTGATGTGCTGGCCGGTGCTCTGGTCCAGCGAGCCGGTCGGCTCGTCGGCGAACAGGATGCGCGGCCGGGTGACGAAGGCACGCGCCAATGCCACGCGCTGCTGTTCGCCGCCGGACAGCTGGCGCGGGTAATGGCGGGCGCGATGGGCCAGCCCGACCTGGTCCAGCACGGCGTCCACCCGCGCGCGATCCTCGCGCCCGCCCAGCTCCAGCGGCAGGGCGACGTTCTCGGCGGCGGTCAGCGCCGGCAGCAGGTGGAAGCTCTGGAAGACGAAGCCGACCTCGCGCGCACGCAGCTGCGCGCGGGCTTCCTCATCCAGGCTGGACAGGTCGTGCCCGGCCAGAGCGATGCGACCGCGGCTGGGCAGGTCCAGCCCGGCGAGCAGGCCGAGCAGGGTGGTCTTGCCGGAGCCGGAGGCGCCGACGATGGCCACGCTGGTGCCTTCATGGACCGTCAAAGTGATGTTGTCCAGTATGTGGACTTCACCCTCCGGGCCATGCACGGATTTGCCGACCTGGTCGACGGCGATGGCGACGGGCGCGCTGCGGGGGGACAGGCTGTCGATGAGGAGACTCCAATGCGCAAGACGGGATGGAGCCGGCGAGCCGGCATGATGATGGTGCTGTTGCTAGGGTTCCTGCTGTTGCCCGGGCTGGCCTGTGCCAAAGGTCCGGCCGGTACCGTCCTGGTGCTCGGCGACAGCCTCAGTGCTGCCCACAATATCCCTGCCGATGCCGGCTGGGTCAGCCTGCTGCAGCAGCGGGTCAGGCAGCAGTCGAAAACGCCGGCGCGGATCGTCAACGCCAGCATGAGCGGCGAGACCACCGCCGGCGCCCTGACCCGGCTGCCGGGCCTGCTGGCGAAGGAGAAGCCGGACGTGGTGGTGATCGCTCTGGGGGGCAACGACGCCCTGCGCGGGCTGACCCCGGCGCAGGTGCAGGGCAATCTGGAAAAGATGGTGCAGGCCAGCCAGAAGGCGGGCGCCAAGGTGCTGCTGCTGGGCATCGATGTGCCACCGAATTACGGCCCGGCGTACCGCCAGCGGCTGGCGGCCGCCTACCGCGCGCTGGCCGACCGCTACGCTGTGCCGCTGCTGCCGTTCCTGCTGGAGGGGGTGGCCCTGCAGCCGGGGATGATGCAGGCCGACGGTCTGCACCCCACCGCCCAGGCCCAGCCGAAGGTGCTCGACAACGTCTGGCCCCTGCTCAAGCCGCTGCTCTGAGCAGCAGATCGGACCTCTTGACGGAACTTCACATTGCCTCCACCGTCGATCCGGCATGTTTCACAAAGCTGAAGTTAGAGGGAATCACATGCGTCAGACGAAGGAGACTTCCGGCTTGGTGCTGGTGGTCGAAGACAACCGCAACATCTCCGAGATGATCGGCGAATACCTGGAAGGTCGTGGCTTCGAAGTCGACTATGCACAGGATGGCCTGGACGGCTACCGGCTTGCGGCGGAGAACAGCTATGACGTGGTGGTGCTGGACCTGATGCTGCCGCGGCTGGATGGCATCGAAGTCTGCCGGCGGCTGCGCAACGATGCGCGCAAATCGACGCCGGTGCTGATGCTGACCGCGCGCGATACGCTGGACGACAAGCTCACCGGCCTGGGTTTCGGTGCCGATGACTACCTGACCAAGCCGTTCGCGATCCAGGAACTGGAAGCACGCCTGCGCGCGCTGATCCGCCGCGAACGCCGCCAGGTGGGTTCGGAAGTGCTCAAGGTCGCCGACCTGGTGCTCGATCCGGTCAGCATGCGCGCCACCCGCGCCGGCACCGAACTGCAGCTGTCGCCGATCGGCCTGCGCCTGTTGACGATTCTGATGCGCGAATCGCCGCGGGTGGTCACCCGCCAGGAAATCGAGCGCGAGATCTGGGGCAACGGGTTGCCGGATTCGGACACCCTGCGCAGCCATCTGTACAACCTGCGCAAGATCATCGACAAGCCGTTCGATCGCCCGCTGCTGCATACCGTGCAGAGCGCCGGCTATCGCATTGCCGACATCGCCCAGCCGATGGCCTGAGCAGGGACCGTGCCGGTGCAGCTGCAGGCCCGGTGCGGTAGCGGACGGGCAACAGGGCAGGGGATGACCGACCGGCAGTGTCGGCGGTCATCATCCCTGCACGACCACGGCGCGGTGCGCTGCCTATAATCGCAGCGCTCTGACCGGGACCCCGCAATGCCGCACGGCCTGCCGCGCAAGATCCGTATCGCCTTCATCCTGCAGGCAGTGCTGGCCAGCCTGGGCATCCTGCTGGGCGCATGGCTGGTGTCGCTGGTCATCAAGCACAGCCTGGTCGGTGCAGCGCTGCGCGAGGAAGCGGCGTATTACTGGACGCTGCACGACGCATCCCCGGCACAGCCCCCCCCCAATACGCAGAACATCCGCGGCTACCTGCTGGAAAGCGGCCAGTCCGCGTTGTCGCTGCCGGCCAACCTGCGCGACCTGGAGCCCGGTTTCCACGAACTGCCGGCGGATGACCAGCTGGTCCTGGTCGATGTGCGGCCGGCCGGCCGCCTGTATCTGGTATTCCTGCGCTCACGCGCGGAAATGCTGGCGTTCTGGTTCGGCATCGTGCCGGTGCTGCTGACCCTGCTGGCGGTGTATGGCGCCAGCTGGATCACCTATCGCGCCTCCAAGCGTCTGGTATCGCCGGTGAACTGGCTGGCGCGGCGCGTGTCGCGCTGGGACCCCGGCCACCCCGAGGCAGCCGATCTGGAACCGAACAAACTGCCGGCGGACATGCAGGGCGAGACCCGGCAGCTCGCCGCGGCCCTGCATTCGCTGGCCAACCGGGTCAGCGCGCATGTCGCCCGCGAACGCAACTTCACCCGCGATGCCAGCCATGAACTGCGCACGCCGTTGACGGTGATCCGCGTGGCCAGCGACATGGCGCTGGGGGATGATTCCCTGCAGCCGCGCCTGCGCCGCAGCCTGCAGCGCATCCAGCGTGCCGGGCGTGACATGGAAGCGGTGATCGACGCCTTCCTGATCCTTGCCCGCGAGGCGGATGTCGAGCCGCAGGTCGAGCTGTTCGATGTCAACGACATCGTCCGTCACGAGGTGGACAACGCCAACGAACTGCTGGGTACGCGCCCGGTCGTGGTGCACCTGCACAGCGACGGACCGGTGAATCTGCATGCGCCGCCGCGGGTGCTGCAGGTGGTGGTCAGCAACCTGGTGCGCAATGCCTGCAGCTATACCGACGAAGGCCGCATCGACGTGCATGTGCGCGACGACCGGGTGGTGGTGCGCGACACCGGCATCGGCATGTCTGCCGAAGCCCTGTCGCGCGCGTTCGAGCCGTTCTACCGCGCCGAACCCAGTCGCCCGCAGGGCACCGGACTGGGCCTGTCGATCGTGCGCCGGCTGTGCGATCGCTTCGGCTGGAAGGTCAGCCTCTCCAGCGAACCCGGGCAGGGAACCGAAGCCACCGTGATTTTCCGCTAGAGGGCTTTTGCCGGATCAGAAGCGGGCATTCCGCGGAATGGCAGGGGTAGCGCCGGGCCATGCCCGGCGTGCGCAGTGTCTCAGTCGCAGGTCACCTTCGGTGCCAGCGCGCGGGTCCAGATGGCATATCCGGCGGGCGTCATGTGCAGCATGTCCTCACGGAACAGCGCGCGATCAGGCTGGCCGTCGGCGCCCAGCATCGGCGTGTAGATGTCGGTGAAGCCGGTGTTGGGCAGCCTGGCCAGCGCCGCCTTGACCAGCGTGTTGGCCTCGTTGATCGCCGGCAGCAGGTGCGCCCGTGACGGGCTGGGCTTGATCGACACGTATTCCACCCGGGTCTTGGGCAGGTCGCGATGCACGCGCTGCACGAAGGCGACCACATCGTCGCGCACCTGCACGGCGCTGCGGCCGCTGTTGAGGTCGTTGTCGCCGGCGTACAGGAAGACCTTGCACGGCGCGTACGGGATCACGATCTGTGCGGCATACCAGGTGCTGTCCCGGACTTCCGAGCCGCCGAAGCCCCGGTTGAACACCGGCTGGCCGGCGAAATCGGCCGCCAGGCTGTCCCACATCCGGAATGACGAACTGCCAATGAACTCGATGCCACCACGAGGCGGCGGGGCGACCTTGTCGGCGGCGGCGAAGGCGGCCATGTCGGCGGCCCAGGCCACGTTGGAGACCTGCTCGGGAACGCGGGGCGACGGCGAGGGAACGCGTGCCAGCGCCAGCGGCGCAAGGGTCAGCAGGCCCAGCATCAGCAGAGCGGGACGGCGGTGGGACATCGTGCACTCCAGGCAGGAAGGAGGGAGCCATCATAGGAGGCGGGCGCGGCCCGCGCTTGTCCCCGGCAGGCCATTCGGCCCGGCCGCGCGGAGTATGGCCGGCGGCCTTGTGGCAAAATGGCGACTGTCTGCCCATCCCTGTGCACCCATGATTCCCTGCCGTGCGTCTGAGCGGTCGCTGCGCCGCGCCCCCGTTGCTGGATGCTCCACCCGTGGCTGACCAGTTCGGCCACATGCCGCGCGGCCCGCGCCGCATCTTCCAGGCCGCGCGCTGGTCCTGGCAGGGCCTGCGGGCTGCCTGGCTGCATGAGTCCTCGTTCCGGCTGGAGGTCTACCTGCTGGTCCTGCTGACCCCGGTGGCGATCTGGCTCGGCCAGACCCCGGTGGAGCGCGCGCTGCTGATCGGCTCGATGCTGCTGGTGCTGGCGATGGAACTGGCCAACTCCGCCATCGAGGCCGTGATCGAGCGCTACGGCAGCGAGATCCACGAGCTGGCCGGGCGCGCCAAGGACATGGGTTCGGCCGCCGTGTTCGTGCTGATGATGAACGTACTGCTGTGCTGGGCCCTGGTCGTGGTCCCGCATGCACTGGCCGGCCGCTACGGCTGAACCCCCATTCCCCCACTGCCTTGAAGAGTTTCCATGTCCTTTGAGTTCCTCGCCGACCCCAACGCCTGGGTGACCTTGTTCACCCTGAGCGCGCTGGAAATCGTGCTCGGCATCGACAATCTGGTGTTCATCTCCATCGCGGTCAGCAAGCTGCCGGAAGAGCGCCGTCCCTTTGCGCGCAAGCTCGGCATCGCCGTGGCCTGCATCACCCGTATCGCACTGCTGGTGTCGCTGGCCTACCTGGCCCACATGTCCGCCAACCTGTTCACCGTGGCCGGCATGGGCATCTCGATCCGCGACCTGGTGCTGATCGTGGGTGGCCTGTTCCTGATCATCAAGGGTTACATGGAGATCAAGGAACTGATCACCGGTGGCGAAGACGAGAATCCGGCGACCAGCAAGGCGTCGGGCGTGTTCGGCATGGTCATCCTGCAGATCGCCATCATCGATATCGTGTTCTCGCTGGACTCGGTGATCACGGCCGTCGGCATCGCCGACCACATCCCGGTGATGGTCGCTGCCATCCTGCTGTCGGTGCTGGTCATGCTGCTGGCGGCCAATCCGCTGGGGCGCTTCATCGACGCCAACCCGACGGTGAAGATGCTGGCGCTGGCCTTCATCCTGCTGATCGGCGCGGTGCTGATCCTGGACGGCCTCGACGTGCATGTGCCCAAGCCGTACATCTACGCCGCGATGGGCTTCTCGGTGCTGGTGGAATGGTTGAACCTGCTGATGCGCCGTCGCGCGCGCGACCACCACGTGCCGGGCGCCGGCGACTGGTAAAGCGTATGACCTCGAACCCCCGGCCCGGCCGGGGGTTCTGCTTTGCGGGCTACCGCGTCCGCCGGGCATGGCCCGGCGCTAACGGGGTACGCCACGCCTCGGGCAACGCCGGGCATGGCCCGGTGCTATCGGGGTACGCCACGCCGCGGGTAGCGCCGGGCCATGGGGCTTTTGCCTGCAATGCTGGCGTACACCTTCACTTGTGAACCCGTATCAACAGTGTTTTCCCCGGACAAGGCTTAATCCGGTGCGGCAAAGCGCGCAGGCTACGCGCTCCCGATTCCCGCCCCCAGGAAGTCCCCCATGAAGTCCAGAGCCGCATTGCTGGCGCTTGCCGTCGGCGCCTTCGCCATCGGCACCACCGAGTTCGCCCCGATGGGCCTGCTGCCGGTCATCGCCGACGGCGTAGGGGTTGGCATTCCCACCGCCGGCATGCTGATCACGGCCTACGCCATGGGCGTGATGCTGGGCGCGCCGGTGATGACGCTGCTGATGGGGCGGTTCGGCAAGCGCACCGCGCTGATGCTGCTGATGTCGATCTTCGTGGTCGGCAACCTGCTGTCGGCGCTGGCGCCGAACTATGGCCTGCTGTTGTTGTCGCGGCTGGTCACCAGCCTCAACCACGGTGCCTTCTTCGGTATCGGTGCGGTGGTCGCCGCCAGCCTGGTACCGAAGGACAAGCAAGCGGCGGCGGTGGCCACGATGTTCATGGGCCTGACCATCGCCAACATCGGCGGCGTGCCGCTGGCAACCTGGGTCGGCCAGCAGCTGGGCTGGCGCCTGTCCTTCGCCGGCACCGCAGTGCTGGGCGTGGTGGCGATCATCGCGCTCGGCCTGGCCCTGCCGGCCTCGGCACCGGGTCCGCGCCCGGACGTGCGCCGTGAACTGAAGGCGATCCTGCAGCCGCAGGTGCTGCTGGCCATGGCCACCACGGTGCTGGGCGCCGGTGCCATGTTCACCTTGTACACCTACGTGGCGCCGGTGCTGACCGAGCTGACCGGTGCCTCCAATGCCTTCATCGCGATGTCACTGGCGCTGATCGGTATCGGTTTCACCATCGGCAACGGCATCGGCGGGCGAATGGCCGACTGGTCGCTGGATGGCGCTACGCGGATCCTGCTGGCGGCGCTGGCCGTGTTGATGTTCGTGCTGCCGCTGGCCTTCATGAATCCCGTGACCGCAGCGCTGGGTGTACTGCTGTTCGGCGCGGCGACCTTCGCCATCGTGCCGCCGCTGCAGATCCGGGTGATGGAAGCGGCCACCGAGGCGCCGGGCCTGGCGTCGTCGATCAACGTGGGCGCGTTCAACCTGGGCAACGCCGTGGGTGCGGCGCTCGGCGGTGCGGTGATCAGCTCGGGCCTGGGCTACGCCGCGATCCCGGTGGCCGGTGGCCTGCTGGCGGCATCGGGCCTGCTGCTGGCATGGTTGGGGCGTCCCCGCACTGCGGTGGCCGAAGCCTGCTGAGGGGTGTTGGATTCCGGCAGGGCTTGCAGCCCTGCACCCGCCGAATCAACGTCAACGTCAACGGCAAAGGTCTGCATTCCGTGGGTTGGCGGGGTGGGTCCGGTTGAGGGGGACGCTGTAAGTACCCCTGCGGGGCCCGGCCCATTCCCGCGATCTGTCGCAACGGCGTTCCTCTCTGGTAGGTGTCGACCTTGGTCGACACGAATGCCTGAAGAATCGGCTTCTGCTTTTGATTTTTTTCTTTTGATCTTCCCGCGGTGCGCAGGAAACCGTATGAGGCCGGGCGGGTGGGCGT
>NZ_JAOCKC010000016.1:0-69250 GCF_029844625.1 Stenotrophomonas sp. GD03680
AGCCCGCTTTTGACGTTGACGTTGACGTGGCTTCGGCCTCTGCGGGTGCAGGGCGCAGCCCTGCAGAGAGAACCCTTACCTGAACAGGCCTTTTTGCGTGAAGTCTCAAACATCGTTTAGACTTGCGGAGTCTGCAGCGGCCGTCCGTTTCCCTCCGGGATCGCCGGCGACCAGGGTCCGCCCTCTTCGCCCGCCCCCACTCCGACGCCGTTCGTCACGCATTCCAGCCTGCGCTTCGTGCCGGCTGCACCCAATTCTCGCAGCGCGGTTCACGGGAACGCTCCGAGTCAGCCGATCAGTTTGATCTGCCCCCGTCTGTCCATTCGGACAGGCGTTTCTTGTACTTGGAGCACACTCGATGTCTTTTGAATCGCTGGGCCTGGCGCCCTTCCTGCTGCGTGCGCTTGCCGAGCAGGGCTACGAAAACCCGACCCCGATCCAGCAGCAGGCGATCCCGCTGGCGCTGGCCGGTCGCGACCTGCTGGCCGGCGCACAGACCGGCACCGGCAAGACCGCAGCCTTCGGCCTGCCGCTGCTGCAGCATCTGGGCACCGCGCCGCAGGAAGTGCGTGGCGGTGGCCCGCGCAAGCCGCGCGCGCTGATCCTGGCCCCGACCCGCGAGCTGGCCACCCAGGTGCATGACAGCCTGCGCGGCTACAGCAAGTATCTGCGCATCCCCAGCGCCTGCATCTACGGCGGCGTCGGCATGGGCAACCAGCTGGACATCCTGCGCCGTGGCGTGGACCTGCTGGTGGCCTGCCCGGGCCGCCTGATCGATCACCTGGAGCGTCGCAGCATCGACCTGTCCGGCATCGAACTGCTGGTGCTGGACGAAGCCGACCGCATGCTGGACATGGGCTTCCTGCCGTCGATCAAGCGCATCCTGGCCAAGCTGCCCAAGCAGAACCGTCAGACCCTGCTGTTCTCGGCCACGTTCGAGGACAACATCCGCCAGCTGGCGCTGGAGTTCATGCGCAACCCGGAACAGATCCAGGTGACGCCGAAGAACACCGTGGCCGAGACCATCACCCATCGCGTGCATCCGGTCGACGCCGGCCGCAAGCGCGACCTGCTGCTGCACCTGCTGGCACAGGACAGCCGTGAGCAGACCCTGGTGTTCGCCCGGACCAAGCACGGCAGCGACAAGCTGGCCGCGTTCCTGGAGAAGTCGGGCATCAAGACCGCGGCGATCCATGGCAACAAGAGCCAGGGCCAGCGCCTGCGTGCGCTGGGTGACTTCAAGGCCGGTCGCGTGACCGTGCTGGTGGCCACCGACATCGCGGCGCGAGGCATCGACATCAACGAGCTGCCGAAGGTGATCAACTTCGACCTGCCGATGGTCGCCGAGGATTACGTGCACCGCATCGGCCGCACCGGCCGCAACGGCTCCACCGGCCAGGCGATCTCGCTGGTGGCGCAGGACGAGGTCAAGCTGCTGCGCGCAATCGTGCGCCTGCTCGGACGCGACATGGACATCCGCGATGTGCCGGGCTTCGAGCTGCAGGTGCCGATCCGCTGGGGCAACAGTGCACCGGGCAAGGCCGAGCACGACACCGGCGAGCGCGCCCCGCGCAAGAGCCACGCGCGACGTCCGCACGGCGATGCGCCGCGCCATGCCCACGCCGGCCCGAAGAAGGCCGGTGGTGGCCGTCGTGAGGGTGGTGGCAACGGCCAGCAGCGTGCCGGCGCTGGTCAGGGCCAGCGTCGTGGCGGAGGCGGCAACGGCGGTGGTCGTGGCCGCGGCCAGGGCGGCGGCGGTCGCGCCGGCTGATCCTGACTGACAGGAATGAGGGCGTCCCGCTGCGCGGGAGGCCTTACATCGGGGACGGCGCTGGCGCGCCGTCCCTTTTTTGTTGCCCGCGCATCAATCAAGGCGCCAGACGCCTCACCCGCGTGCTTTCGCCGGATTCGCCAGATTCCCGAAGAAGATCGCATTGATCAGCAGTCGATCCGTGCCATGCCAGTACTTGCGGTGTGCCGGATCATCGGCGAACAGCACCACGTTGCCCTTTCCCTGGGCCGACACCAGCAGCCACGCACTGCCTGCCACCCGCGCACGATTGCGCTCGGACAGGTAACCGTTGACCCGTGGTGACGCGTCGATGCGCACCACCGTCGAGAACGGATTCGCACTCGGCTGCAGCGTCACGCTGTTTTCCTTGTTCACCGCCAGCTGCCGGCCCGGCACGCCGAACGCCAGGGGATGGCTGGTATCGACATCGGCGCTGAGGATGTTGCCGCTCACCCGCTCGATCGCGGCGATATCGCGCTGGTCACCGAAGGCGCGACGGTTTTCGTCGCCGGCCTCTTCGTCCTTGCCGGTCTTCTCGCCATCGGCGAGCTTCTGTTCGATCGCCCACTTCGACGCGCTGCCATAGGTCACCAGCGAGCCGCCGGCCTGCACCCAGCGCTTCAGTGCGGCCACGGCAGTCGCATCGACACTGTTGTAGGTGCCACCGGACAACACGAGGGTGGTGTAGCGATCCAGCGGAACCTTGCCCAGCTGCTGCGGATCCAGCTTGCTGGCCGGCAGGTGCAGGTGCTGGTCCAGCAGGAACCAGGCCGATCCGATCTCGGTGGCCGCCACGCCTTCGCCCATCACCAGTGCCACGGCCGGCTTGCGCAGTGCCTTCACGCCATCGCTGCCGAGATCGATGCCCTCGCGGCTGCGGCCACTCGACAACGCATGCACCTGTACGCCTGAAGCACGTGCCGCCGCGGCCACCGCGTCGAGCAGGGCCGCCCCCTGCAGTGGCTGGCCGGCGACCGGAACGACGATGCTGCCGGCCGCGAAAGCCACATCGCCCTGTGCGGTTCCGGCGGTGAACGGCTGGAATGCAGCGCGGGCGGCCAGTCCCCTGCCCTGCAGCTCGGCCAGCGCACGGCTGGCGTTGTAGTCACGCCAGTCGATGGCATAGGCGAACCCCGCCTGGCCGCCGACGACCGCGCCCTGCAGTGGTGGCAGCTCGCTCACCTGTGCACCGCCGTCGATGCGGCTGCGGCTGCCGGCGAAGGCCACGCCGTAGGCTGGCGCAATAGCGTAGCTGGTGCTGCCATAGAACACGTCGCCCTTGATCGGTGGCGTCTCGGCGAAGATCGAGTGCACCAGGCGGAACTGCGCCTGCTGCACGGGCACGACATAGGCACTGCCTGCCTGGAAGCGCTTCCCCTCGACGGTGACATCCCGGTCCAGCGCGCGTACCTCGATCCGGTGCAGGAGCAGCAGTTCAAGCAGGCGCCGGGTCAACGCCGGATCATGCGCGTCGCCGAACACGAAGCTCTTCTGCGGCTGCTGCGCGGCCTGCTTCAATGCGCTCTGGAAGAAGGTCTTCTGCAGGTCGAACAGGCCACTGCGCTCGGCCACCGCACCGCGCACCGTGCCCAGGCCGGTGGCGACCTGGTTGCGGATGGTGAACGGGAAGGTCAGCAGCCCGTTCACCGACTCCTGCACCCGTCCCCGCGAACTGGCCTGCTCGACGGTGACACCGACCGCGCCATGGAAGTCCGGATAGGTCGAGCCATACACCGGCGAGAAGTTGTCGAAGTTCTCCCCCGTGTAGTACAGCGACCCCAGTGCGTCCAGCGCCTGTGCGTGGTACGTGGCCAGCGTCCTGTTGAACTCGTAGGAGGCAGCCGGGATCAACGGGCTGTGCATGCTCTTCGGCGAAGGCTCGAAGTAGTACGTGCTGTCCTTGCCCATCTCGTGGAAGTCGATCTGCACGTTCGGGTACCACTGGTGGAAGGCGGCCACCTTTGGCCGCGAATCCTGCTGGGTCAGCGCCAGCCAGTCGCGGTTGAGATCGGTGAAGTAATGGTTGGTACGGCCCTGCGGGAACGGCTCGACATGCTCCTTGTCAGCCGGATCGGCCGAGGCCGGGTCCGATGCCCAGGCGTTGTGCCAGTTGGCGGCACGGTCGCGTCCGTCCGGATTCTGCGCCGGGTCGAACAGCACCACCGCCTGCTGCAGCCATTGCTGGGTTTCACTGCTGCGATTTGCCACCAGGTAATACGCGGTGAGCATCGCCGCTTCGCCGCTGGAGGTTTCATTGCCGTGCACACTGTAGCCCAGCCAGACCACCACCGGGCTGTCACCGGCTGCGCTGCGCGGTTGTGCCGGATCGACCAGGGTCGCGTGCTGCTGGCGGATCTGTTCCAACCGCGCCTGGTTGCTGGCCGCGGTGATGGTGGCAATCAGCAGGGGGCGGCCTTCATAGCTGCGTCCAATGTGCTGGACGCGGATCCTGTCCGAATGCCTGGCCAGTTCCTCGAAATAGGCGACCAACTGGTCGTGGCGGGTGTAGCGGCTGCCGATCGGATAGCCGAGGAACTGCTCCGGCGTGGGAATGGCGCTGTCGAACGCGCCGGCCTCGCTGGCCTGCGGGAAGAAATAGGCGCTCTGCGCCTGCGCGGACAACGCGGGGAACACTGCGCTGGCAGCGGCGATCAGCAACGGAAGAACGGCACGGCGGTGGAAGGACACGGTGACTCCCCGGAAACAGGACGGCAGAGGGCAACGTGGCCGGTCACGGCAGGTGACCGGCCACGGCGGTGGATCAGAAGCGGTAGTCGAAGCCCAGCGTGAAGTAGCGACCCCGCAGGTCGTACTGGGTGAAGTCATACGGCGCACGGATGCCCGGGAACGACGCATCGTAGGGCGGCGTCTTGTCACCCAGGTTCTGCACCTTGGCGTACAGGGTCAGGCTGTCGATGCCGGTGTACCCCAGGTACAGGTCGTACTGGCTGTAGCTGCCGACACGCTGCTGCACGGCCTTGGCGGCGGTACTGGCTTCCTGCCGATAGCTGCTGGTGTAGTACCAGGTCACCGCCGCGTTGAAGTCGCCGTACTTCCAGTCCAGCGTGGTGGTGGCCTTGTCCTTGGGCAGGGTGGCGCCGAGGTTGCTGCCGGCGTAGTCGACCAGGGGCCCACCGACCACGGTGGGACGGCGGTAGTCACGGACGTGGGTGTAGGCCGAAGACAGGGTGAAATCTCCCAGGCGCGCCGTCGGAATGCGCTGGCGCAGTTCCACGTCGATGCCCGATGTCTTCAGCTCGCTCAGGTTCTGGTAGCGGTTGTAGACGGCCTGCAGCTTGCCGCGCTCATCGCGCTGCACGGCACCGGCAACGTTGTCGTTGATCAGAGTCTGCGTGTTGTTGGTGCCGACCAGGTTGTCGAGCTGGATACGGTAGTAGTCGACACTCAGATTGGTGTTCGCCCACGGTGACAGCACCACGCCGAAGTTCACGCTCCTGGTGCGCTCCGGCTTCAGGTCACTGTTGCCCACGGTGAAGAACGTCGGGCTCTGCCGCGAGCCCGGCACATCCGGGTCGCGCGGATCGACCACGCTGCCGTAGGAGATGCTGGTGCTGTTGGAGTTCTCCGACAGCGAGGGCGCACGGAAGCCCTTCGAGGCCGACGCGCGCACCAGCAGGAAGTCCAGCGGTTGCCAGCGCAGTCCGAGCTTCGGCGAGAACGCATCGCCGAAGTCATCGTAGTGATCGGCACGCGCAGCGGCGGACAGTTCCAGGGTCGAGGCCAGCGGCACGTTCACTTCCGCGTACGCAGCGCTGACTTGGCGCTCGCCGTGCACCTCGGCGATGGCCGGACGCACCTGCAGGCCGGCATCGATCTGCCAGGGGTTGTTCGAATCGAGCTTCTCGCGGCGCCACTCGGCGCCAGCGGCAAAGCCGATGTCACCGGCCCAGGTGCGGCCCAGGCTGCCCGAGATCTTCGCATCGACACCCTGCAGCTTCGATTCGGCCGGACGCAGCGTAGCGATGTTGATCGCATCACGCACCGACTGCGGGGTGGCCGCCGGGTCGAGCAGATTGTAGCTGCCGCTGGCCAGCGCATCGGCCAGCGCCCAGCGGTTGGCGAAGCCGCCCGAGACGGTCTCACGCTCGCTGCTGCGCGCACCGAACGCCGCCACTTCCCAGTCCCAGTTGGCGGTGGTGCCGCGCAGGCCGAACACGCCGCGATAGGCGGTGGAGCGGTTGGTCTTGATGGTGCCGCCGAGATCGAAGAACGTGTACTCGATCGGCACGGCACGCCCGTAGGGATTGTACGGATTGCCCGCCGGCAGCTGCGACGACACCGGCTCGGCCAGGCCGGTCTCGGCATTCAGGGCGAAGCGGCCGCTTTCCAGCGTGAAGAACGGGCTGCTGCCGAACCAGGCCGCGCTCTTGATCTGGCTGTACAGCACTTCACCGAACGCTTCGACGTTGTCGCCCAGGCGGAAGGTGCCGTTGGCATAGGCCTGGTAGCGCTTCGTGGATGGAATCAGCGTGGTGTACGGCGCTTGGTTGAAGCCGCAGGTGTCGCCAGCCAGGCCGTCGATCGGAGCGCTCGCGACGCGCGTGGTCCCGGTGGGGCAGTTGCCGCTGGCGTCGAGCATCGGCACCGACACGCCATTGATCAGATAGCGCGCACCCTTGGCCGACCAGCCGTTCCAGCGCCCGCCCGGCAGGTCGGTGTAGATGCCGCTCTTGGTCAGATCGCGCTCGTCCTGGTCCAGGCGGTCGCGGTTGTAGCCCTGCAGACTGAACAGGATGTTGTAGCCATCGCTGTCCAGATCACCGAGGCCACCCACGAACTTCAGGTTCTGCTCGCGCAGGCCCCCTTGGTCGGCGCCTCCGAAGCTGCCACCGATCTCGGCACCTTCGAAGTTCTGGCGGGTGATGATGTTGACCACGCCGGCCACGGCATCGGAGCCATACACGGCCGAAGCACCATCCTTGAGCACTTCGATGCGCTCGACCGCAACCAGCGGCAGGGCATTGAGGTCGACGAAGGTATCGGACAGGCCACCGGCCGGGAAGCCGTAGTTCGCCACGCGACGGCCGTTGAGCAGCACCAGCGTGTTCTTCGGTGACAGGCCGCGCAGGCCGATGCTGGCCGAGCCGGAGGCCCAGCCGTTGTTGGTGGTCTCGTTGTTGGCATTGCCGGTGTTGGCGGAGATCGAGCGCAGCACATCGGCGACGGTGGCCTTGCCGGTCTGTTCCAGCTGCTGGCGGCCGATTACCTGCACCGGATTGGACGCCTCGGTATCGGCGCGCTTGATGTTGGAACCGGTGACGCGGACGGCGGCCAGGGTACTGGCTTCGCCACTGGCGGCAGCGGTGGTTTCGGCGGCGGCGGACAATGGCGCGGCCAGAGCGGCGGCCAGGGCCGCCACGAGCAGGGTGTGCTGGGGCATGACGATGTGTGGGGTGGTGGTAGGGCGACGAAGTTCCGCAGTAATCCATGACTGGCCGGGGTCCGACCAATAACATCTCTTCATACGGATATAAGAGAAGCTAACATCTCTTCATCCGGATGGAAATAGTCACTCCGCTTCGGGCCGGCGCGATCCCGGTCGGATGCGACAGCAGCGGCGTACAATCCGCTCATGGAAATCTTCAAAGTCTTCATGCTTGAGGCGGCCCACCGCCTCCCGAACGTACCGCCGGGGCACAAGTGCGCGCGCCTGCATGGCCACTCCTTCCGGGTGGAACTGAAGGTCGAGGGCGAACCCGGCGCGCAGACCGGCTGGATCATGGATTTCGGGGACGTGAAGGCGGCCTTCCAGCCGATCTACGAACGCCTGGACCACCACTACCTCAATGACATCCCCGGCCTGGAAAACCCGACCAGCGAGAACCTGGCGGTGTGGATCTGGAACGAACTCAAGCCCGCCCTGCCGGCGCTGAGCGAGATCACGGTCCACGAGACCTGCACCTCCGGCTGCCGGTACCGGGGCCCCGGCACCTGAACAACTCATTGATATCTAAAGATTTCTAAAGGCGCCTTGGGCGCCTTTATGATTTTTGTTGCAATGCGGCATCATCGGCGTATGCTGCAATGCATCAAGTCCTTTCCTGACGCCCATGACCGCCGCCTTCAGCGATCGCTTCAGTGATGCCACCCGCCAGCTGGCCGCCGCCGCAACGCGCGCGAACCGGTTGGCGCTGGAGAACGCTGAAAGCATGTTCGGCGTGCAGCTGAAGGCACTGGAACGCAACCTGACCGCGACGGGCGGCTGGCTCGGCGAGCTGGCACGAAGCGAAGATCCGGCCGGATTGCTGTCGCAGGGCGCTCAGCTGTGGCAGGACAACCTGCAGCGGTTTGGGCAGGCCCAGCAGGACGTGGTCGGTCTTGGCCTGCTGGCTGGACGCTCCTGGTCCGAGCTGGTGCAGGGCTACAACGAATCAACAGCGGACGCGACCGGCCACACGCCCTGACGCGACGCTTTCGCTCATTGCATGGGTCCCTCCCCCCATGCAATCCGGACCCGGCAGATCCCTCCCTCTGCCGGGTCTTTTTTTATTTCAGGATGACTCCAGTACCGCACTTTGCTGGACTACGCCACAGCCATATACAGCAGGTTTATCAATGACTTAGGCGAGTTCAAGATATGCCGGTGCTTTCTGAAACTTGACCCGGCTTCCCTTCTACTGGCTCCTACGAGGCTCCTGGGAATCGGGTCTTTCCGAGGAGTCATCATGGCTAAGATCAAGCTCACCAAGTCCGCAGTAGATGCGGCACAACCCCAAGCGCAAGCCATCGAGCTGCGCGACACCCTTGTTCCCGGCTTCCTGTGCAAGATTACGCCGGTCGGTCGCAAGGTGTTCATGCTCCAGTACCGAACGAACGCCGGCGAGCGACGCAAGCCGGCCCTGGGCCTGTTCGGCGAGCTGACCGTTGAACAGGCCCGCTCGCTGGCGCAGGAATGGCTGGCCCAGGTGCGCCGGGGCGGCGATCCGGCAGCGGACAAGGCCGAGGCACGCCAGGCACCCACCGTTGAGGAGTTGTGCAAGAGGTTCATGGAGGACTACTCCAAGAAGCGCAACAAGCCCAGCACCCGAGTCGGCTATCAAGGCGTCATCGACCGCTGCATCATCCCGCTGCTGGGCCGCAAGAAGGTTCACGACGTGAAGCGGCCGGACGTTGCCGGGCTGATGGAGAAGCTTTCATACAAGCAGACCGAGGCGAACAAGGCGTTCAGCATCCTGCGCAAGATGTTCAACATGGCGGAGGTGTGGGGCTATCGGCCAGACGGCACCAATCCTTGCCGCCATGTCCCGATGTTCCCTGCCGGCAAGTCCACCCATCTCATCAGCGACGACGACATGGGCAAGCTGTTCCGGCAGCTCGACAAGATCGAGGTCGAAGGGCTTGAGAACTACGTCATCCCTCTGGCGATTCGCCTGCAATTCGAGTTCGCCGCCCGCCGCTCCGAAATCGTCACGCTCGAATGGGAATGGGTCGATCTGGAGAATCGGCGCGTCGTCTGGCCTGACAGCAAGACCGGCGGCATGTCCAAGCCCATGAGCGAGGAAGCCTACCGGCTGCTTTCGACGGCACCGAGACAGGAAGGCAATCCCTATGTGCTGCCGTCGCCACGCCATCCGGCGCAGCACCTGACCACAGGCGAATATTACGGCGGCTGGTGCCGCGTGCTCAAGGCGGCGGGCGCGACGCACGTGGGGACGCATGGCATCCGCCATCGCTCTGCTACCGACATTGCCAATTCAGGTATCCCGGTCAAGGTCGGCATGGCGCTGACGGCGCACAAGACCGTCGTGATGTTCATGCGCTATGTCCACACCGAGGACGATCCAGTGCGCGAGGCGGCCGAACTGGTGGCGAACCGGCGCAAGGCGATTACCGGCGCCAAGCAGCCTCCTGCGGAGGCGACAGCATGACCAGGCGCCGGTCATCTGTGGTATCGCCCGTAGCGCCGTCGGCGCTGCTGGGCGACATTCGGGCACTGATCGAGGCGGCGCGTAAGCACGCCGCCTCGACGGTGAATAGCGAGCTGACGATGCTCTACTGGCGCATCGGCCAGCGCATCCACACGCAGGTCTTGGACGGGCGCCGGGGCGCTTATGGCAAGGAAGTCCTGCCTACCCTGGCGGCGCAGTTGGTGAAGGAGTACGGCAGCAGCTTTGCCGAGCAGAACCTGCGCCGTATGGTGCAGTTCGCGGCCACCTTCCCCGACGAGAAGATTCTCGTATCACTGATACGAGAATTGAGCTGGACGCACTTCATCGCCCTGATCCCGCTGAAAGACCCACTCCAGCGGGACTACTACGCGCAGATGGCGAGCGCCGAACGCTGGAGCGTGCGGACGCTGCGCGAGCGCATCGACTCGATGCTGTACGAGCGCACGGTACTGTCCCAAAAGCCGGGCGAGACGATCGCGCAGGAGCTGGCGACGATGCGCGATGCGCAGCGCATGTCGCCCGCCCTGGTCATGCGTGACCCGTACATCCTCGACTTCCTGGGACTGCGGGACACATGGCAGGAAGGCGACTTGGAGGCGGCGATCATCCGCGAAATGGAATCCTTCCTGTTGGAGCTGGGCGCAGGTTTCAGCTTCGTTGCCCGGCAGAAGCGCATCCAAATTGACGGCGAAGATTTCCACCTTGACTTGCTGTTCTACAACCGCAAACTGCGGCGGCTGGTGGCAGTGGAGTTGAAGGTCGGCGAGTTCAAGGCGGCTTTCAAGGGTCAGATGGAGCTATACCTTCGCTGGCTGGACAAGCACGAACGGGAGCCGGAGGAAGCCTCGCCGCTGGGAATCATCCTTTGCACCGGCAAAAAGCGCGAGCAGATCGAATTGCTGGAGCTGGACAAGTCGGGCATCCACGTTGCCGAGTATCTGACCGCCTTGCCGCCGAGGGGCGTGCTGGTGGAGCGGCTGCAACAGGCAACGCAGCGGGCGCAGTTGCAGATCGAGCAGCGCAAGACCGACAACGAGTAGTCCTGTCCCAAGCAGTCGGGCGTCCCGGCGTGCCGCCGTCGGGTTCACGGGCTGCGCCCCGCGCTTCGTGCCGAATCGCGGCCATCCGGCTTTGACCCCTGACGCCTCCGGCCCTCTCGGGCCTGCGTGCTCCGCTTGCCCCAAAAGCCGACTGTGTGCAGTGGGCGGGTGTGGGCGGTCTTGCTGTTCCCTTCACCGTATCACGGCGTTCTCGCCGTCAAGGGCGGCGCGTGCCATGCACGCTTGCGTCCTGGCGGCCGTCTGCGACCCCTGACTGCTTGCGCTGCGCCGTGCTGGCCACGGTTCCGGGCAATTCCGCCCGAGCAACCGGAGCACGATCATGTCGCAACTGTCCTTTTCCTCGTTCGATGCCTCGCTGATGGTGCGCGATGCACAGGGCCGCTACCTGCTGGCGACGGCCGACCAAATTCTGGAGGCCGCACGCCAGGCCATCGAGTACAAGATGCAGCGCGGTGCGTCGTTCAGTTCGCCGGTGGCGGTCAAGGAGTACCTGAGCGCCAAGTTGGCTGGTTTCGAGCATGAAGTCTTCGCTGTGCTGTTCTTGGATACGCAGCATCGCCTGATCGAATACAGCGAGCTTTTCCGAGGCACCATCGACAGTGCATCGGTGTATCCACGCGAGCTGGTCAAGGAGGCGCTGCGGCTCAATGCGGCAGCGGTCATCGTTTCGCACAACCATCCGAGCGGCAACCCCGAACCGAGCGGCGCCGACAAGGTACTGACCCAGCGGCTCAGGGAGGCGCTGGCGCTGGTGGATGTCCGCACGCTGGATCACATCATCGTGGCGGGTGGCAGCACCATATCCTTCGCCGAACGCGGTCTGATTTGACCGAGGGGGCTTCGGCCCCCTTTTTGCTGCGATGGCGGCTCTCAGATCGCTGCTTGATTGACGCGCCGGCTCAGGGCTTCGGCGCTTTCCTTGCGTTCGCTGTAGCGATCTACCAGATATGGCGCCACGTCGCGCGTGAGCAGCGTGAACTTCATCAGCTCTTCCATCACATCCACGATGCGGTCGTAATAGGCCGAGGGCTTCATGCGTCCCGCTTCATCGAACTCCTGGTATGCCTTGGCGACCGAAGACTGGTTTGGGACGGTCAGCATCCGCATCCAGCGGCCCAACACGCGCATCTGGTTAACGGCGTTGAAGGACTGCGATCCACCCGACACCTGCATCACCGCCAACGTCTTGCCCTGTGTCGGGCGCACCGCGCCGACCGACAGAGGAATCCAGTCGATTTGGGTCTTCATCAAGCCGGTCATGGCACCGTGGCGCTCGGGCGAACTCCACACCATGCTTTCGGCCCATTGCACCAGTTCGTGCAGTTCCCTGACCTTTGGGTGATCGTGAGGCGCGTCATCCACCAGCGGCAGGCCCGAGGGGTTGAACATCCGTGTCTCACCGCCGAGCGCGCTCAGGATGCGTGCCGCTTCTTCGGCAGCCAGGCGGCTGAACGAGCGTTCGCGCAGCGAGCCGTAAAGCAGCAGGAAGCGCGGCGCGTGGGTGGCACGCTCGGGTGCCATCAACCGCTGGGCATCGGGTTGCTGGAACAGCGCGGTGTCGATATTGGGTAGGTCGATTCTGGATTCAGACACGGCGGCCTTCCGCATTCACGACGGCTTCGCCGTCTTCCTTGCTGAATGCACCGCGCTGCGGCTGGGGCAGGATGCCCAGCACCGCTTCCGAAGGTCTGCACAGCAGTGTGCCCAACGGCGTGACCACGATGGGGCGGTTGATGAGGATGGGGTGCTGGAGCATGAAGTCGATTAAATGTTCGTCGCTCCATTTGGAATCATCCAGGCCCAATTCCGCATAAGGTGTGCCTTTCTCGCGCAGCACCGCACGCACTGGCACGCCCATCGCGGCGATCAGCGTTTTCAGCGTCTCGCGGTCGGGCGGTGTTTTCAAGTATTCGATAATGGTCGGCTCTTCGCCGCTGTTGCGAATCAAGCCCAGCACGTTGCGCGACGTACCGCAGTCGGGGTTGTGATAGATGGTGATCTGGCTCATGCCATTGCCTCGGTTCAGGGATTCGTGGGGTTGGCGGAATACATGCTGGCGCCCTTGAGCCGCCACCGGCGGCCCAACCGCAAGGCGACATGCACCAGCAGGATGAGCACCGGCACTTCCACCAGCGGCCCGATCACCGTGGTGAAGGCGACAGGCGAAGCCAGGCCGAACGACGCGATAGCCACGGCGATGGCCAACTCGAAGTTGTTGCCTGCGGCAGTGAAGGCGATGGCGGTGGTGCGTGGGTAGTCGGCTTGGATCAGCCGGCCCATGAAGAAACTGATGAGGAACTGGATCACGAAGTAGAGTGTCAGCGGCACGGCAATCTTTAGCGCGTCCATCGGCAGGCGCACCACGTCGGCACCTTTGAGGCTAAACATGGCCACGATGGTGAACAGTAGCGCCGCCAGCGTGATGGGACTGATCCGCGGCAGGAATGCACGCTCGTACCAGTCCTGGCCCTTGCGTCGAATCAGCGAGCGCCGGGTCAGGTAGCCGGCCAGGAACGGGATGCCCAGGTAAATCAGTACCGCCTCGGTGATCGTCCAAAAGCCCACGTCGATGACGCTGCCTTGCAGGCCGAACACAGGCGGCAGCACCGAAAGGAAGAACCAGGCATAGGTCGAGAAGAACAGGATCTGGAAGATCGAATTGAAGGCGACCAGGCCCGCGACGTACTGGTTATCACCACGCGCCAACTGGTTCCACACAAGCACCATAGCAATGCAGCGTGCCAGTCCAATCAGGATCAGGCCGGTCATGTATTCCGGCTGGTCGCGTAGGAAAATCACCGCCAGCACGAACATCAGCACCGGCCCGATGATCCAGTTCTGCACCAGTGACAGCAGCAGCACGCGCCGGTCGGCGAAGACCTCGTGTAGCGTCTCGTAGCGCACCTTGGCCAGCGGCGGGTACATCATCAGGATCAGGCCGATGGCGATCGGGACGTTGGTCGTGCCGATCGAGAGCGCATTGAGCGCATCGGGCAAGCCGTCGAAGAACGTGCCCAATGCAACACCCAGCGCCATCGCGGCGAAAATCCAGACGGTGAGATAGCGATCCAGGAAGGACAGGCGCGATGGCGTGTTCAGCATCGAATGCCCGCTTTGGGGGCTGTCGTGATTCATGAGGTTTTCCTGTTTGCCAAAGCCCGCAGACGCTCCACTCCCACCGGCTCTTCGGTCAGAAGCGGCACGACAGCATGGCGTCGGGCATGTTGTGTGGCCACGGCGTCGATTTCCCGCAACTCGTTGCGTGCACGCTGGCGCAGCAGCGGGGAATGCGGATGTGCGGCCGCCACGCTGTTGTTAACGATCCAGGCCCACGGCTCGATGCCCGCGCGGCGCAGGTCGTCTTGCAGGTTGGCCGCTTCCAGCACGGGCGTGGTTTCGGCCAGGGTGACAATGAGCACCTTGGTCTGCTTCGGGTCTTGCAACTGCATCATCGGCGTCGTGAAGTGAACGCCCGTCTCACCCATCTGCCGGGCGATGTCGCGGTGGTATGCGCCGGTGGCGTCGAGCAGCAGCAAGGTGTGGCCCGTGGGCGCGGTGTCCATCACCACGAACTTTCTGCCCTCTTCACGGATGGCACGGGAGAATGCCTGGAACACCGCGATTTCCTCGGTGCAGGGCGAGCGCAGGTCTTCTTCCAGCAAGGCGCGGCCTTCGGCATCGAGCTGCACGCCCTTGGTGTCCATCACATGCTGGCGATAGCGTGCCGTGGCTTCCTGGGGGTCAATGCGGCTGAGAGCCAGATTGGGAAGCGAACCTTCCAGCGTGTCGGCCAGATGTGCAGCCGGGTCGGAGGTAGTGAGATGCACGGGCAGGCCCCGGCCCGCCAGCTCCACGGCAATGGCGGCGGCCAGCGTGGTCTTGCCCACGCCGCCTTTGCCCATCACCATGACCAGACCGTGCCCATCGGCAGCGACTTCATCGACCAGGGCGGACAAGTCCGGTGCATTGATCTGGTCGGGCAGCTCGATGGCATCGGCGCCATACGTGGCGTCGGTATCGACCAGCAGGTGGCGCAGAGCGTCGAGGCCCACGAGGTTGAACGGCTTGAGCGCGATCTGATCCCGAGGCAACGCCTGGAGGACAGACGGAATGGCGGCCAGCGTAGCCTGCTCTTTTTCGTAGATGGCAGCGGCAAGCGTATCGGTTTCGGCCTCGCTGGCAGGAAATACGCCGTTGATGACCAGGTGTTGCTGTGACAGGCCGATAGCGGCCAGTTCTTCATGGGTGCGGGCCGCCTCGCGCAGCGTGGGGCGCTGCGCACGGGCAACCAGCACGAGGCGAGTACGCAAGGGATCAGCCAACGCCTCTACCGCAGCCTTGTACTGACTGCGCTGTTTTTCCAGGCCCGCCAGCGGCCCCAGGCACGACGCATCGCCTTTGCCTGCTTCCAGAAAGCCACTCCATGCGCCCGGCAGTTGCAGCAGGCGGATGGTGTGGCCGGTAGGGGCTGTGTCGAAAATGATGTGCGCGTAATCCTGCGTCAGCGCCGCATCGGTCAGCAGGGCCGTGAACTCATCGAAGGCGGCGATTTCCGTGGTGCAGGCACCCGACAGGGATTCTTCGATGCCATCCACTACCGCATCGGGCAACACGCCTCGCACTGGGCCGACTATGCGGTCACGGTACGCTTGCGCGGCTGCCTGCGGGTCGATTTCCAGTGCCCATAGATTCGGCACGGCGGCAATCGTCGTGATGTGGTTTCCGATGCGTTCGCCGAAAACCTGCCCCACGTTGGAAGCCGGGTCGGTACTGACGAGCAGCACACGCTTGCCCTGGGTCGCCAGTTGCACGGCCGTTGCGCAGGCGATGGAGGTCTTGCCGACGCCCCCTTTGCCGGTGAAAAACAGGAAGCGAGGCGGCTGGGTCAGGAAGTGCATGGGATCTCCTTGTTCAGCAGCAGCGGCCGCCAGAGCAGCAGGCGTTTTGGGCTGGCGAGGCTTCGGGCGCCTCGATGCCAGCCCAGCGGGTCAATTCGCTTCGGCTGGGGTAGCGACCGGCCAAGGCCACCTCACCATCGACCAGAACCAGGGGCAGCGCCTCTTGGCCCGAGCGTTGTAAAAAGCCTTTCACTGTCGGGTTTTCGGCGAAAGCGAGGGGTTGCTGTGCCAGGTTGAAGCGTTCGACCTGAGCACCGTGTTGCTTGGCCCAATCCACATCGGCGGCGAAGTTCACCAAGTTTTGATCCACTTCAACGCCACATACGCCGGTGCTGCAACACAGCGCCGGGTCGAAAATCTGGATGTTTGGCATGGGGTGTCCTTTCAAATTGGTTGTTGATGAAATGACGCTCTTCACTCTTGGCCGATGTTTCGCAACTCGCGTTGCAGCGACATGGCGTCCAGGCGTTGCAGTGGCAGCGAGAGAAACAGCTCGATGCGGCGGCGCAAGATCAGCGCGGCATCCTTGAACGCTTTGAGTCGTTGTTCTTCGCTGCCTTCGACGGCTGCCGGATCGGGCACGCCCCAGTGAGCCGATACCGGCTTGCCCGGCCAAAACGGGCACGCCTCGCCGGCGGCGTTGTCGCAGACGGTAAAAATGAAGTCGAACACCGGCGCCCCCGGCGCTACGAACTCATCCCAGCTTTTGCTGCGGTAGCCAGTCGTTGGCATGTGCAGCCGCTCCAGCGTGGCGAGCGCCAGCGGATGCACTTCGCCCTTGGGCTGGCTACCTGCCGAGTACGCCCGAAAGCGCCCTTGGCCCAGTTTGTTGAGGATGCCTTCGGCGAGGATGGAGCGTGCGGAATTGCCCGTGCAGATGAACAGTGCGTTGTATGCGGCCTCTGTGGTCATGGTGTGCTTTCTCAACAGCAGGAAGAACGGGGGCTTGCTGTGCAGCAAGCCGGTGCGATGATCGGTGTCGTGACTGAGGCCGCTTCATGGAAGACCGGGATGCTGCCTAACGTGTGGAAGTGCTCCCAGGCAATACCCTGCGGATCGGTGACCCAATGCTTCTCGCTGCGTGCGTAGCAGCAGGTGGTCGTGCCTTCGTCGAGCAACTCCATGTCGGCGGCTTGTGCACGGATTTTCAGGGCGGCCAGTTCCTCGGCGTCGTCGGTCTGGATACCCAGGTGGTCGATGCCCGGCTTGCTGCCGCGCGTGGAGATGGCGAAGTTGACCGGCGGGTCTTCGAGCATCCACTTCGCGTAGTCGCCTTCGACGCGCGCAGGCTGCGCCGCGAATAGTTGGGAATAGAAGCCGATGCTGCGGTTCAAGTCATCGACGTGCAGGTGGACGTGGAAGCGCTTCATGGAGAGTTCCTTTCAGCAGGAGGCACAGGTGGAGGGAGATTCAGTGACTTCGCATACGCCGCCCTGGCAGCAGTGCTCGGTCATGTAGCCAAGCAGACTATTCATCTGCGCGAAGTCGGCGCGATAGATCAGGTTGCGCCCTTGCTGTTCGATGGTGACGAGGCCAGCGTGAGCCAGCTCCTTCAGATGGAAGGACAGAGAGTTGCGGGCCACGTCGAGCTGGTCGGCCAAGACGCTGGGCGTCAGCCCCTCGGGGCCTGCGACGACCAAGGCGCGGAACACGCGCAGGCGTTGGGTGTGGGCCAGGGCACCGAGGGCGGAAACAGCTTGATCTTCGTTCATGGTTCGATAATACAACATTTATTGAATCATTGTGCAAGAAACCAGCAAACAGAACCTCGTAGCGCCCCGGCGTGCCGCCATCGGGTTCGCGGGCTGTGTCCCGCGCTTCGTGTCGAATCACGGCCATCCGGCTATGCCCCCTGGCGCCTCCGACCTGGGTGCTCTGCTCGCCTAAAACCGACGCATATGGAGGTGTAAGGGAGGCGGTCTTGCTGTTCCCTTCATCGTGCCACGGCGTGCTCGCCGTCAAGGGCTGCGTGCCGATGGCGCTTGCGTCCTGGCGGCCGTCGTTGACCCCTGACTGCTTGCGCTGCGCCGTGCCCCGGAAGGGTCGGGCAATTCCGCCCGGCAACCCTTCAGGAGTTCACCATGAACAACGCACTCATCACTGACGAGCAGCGCGTCGTGCTGCTGGCCAACGGCCGCGAATCGCTGGAGAACCCGGACTTCGATCCGGCGCCCGTGGTCAAGCTGTTCACGCCGGATGGCGGCGCGACCTGGCTGCTGACCGAGATTGATCCCGACGACCACGACCACGCCTTTGGTCTTTGCGACCTGGGCTTGGGGATGCCGGAAATCGGCTGGGTCAGCTTGGGCGAACTGGCGACGGTGCGCGGCGGGCTGGGCCTGCCGATCGAGCGCGACCTGTCTTTCCGAGCCGAGAAGCGGTTGAGCGCCTACGCACGCGATGCGCGGCTGGCCGGGCGGATCGCTGTCTGACTCGGCCCTGGAAGCGCCGCAAGGCGCTCCTTGTGCTTTCTCAACCTTTGCAGGAGATCCATGCCATGAGCAGCCATCACGACTACATCATCGAAATCACGGCGCAACACGATGCGCTCAAGCCGTTCGCGCCGGAGAACGGACAACCCTTACGCTTCAAGATCGGCGACGCGGTGATCTACACCAACGAGTTTGGTGCGCAGTTCCGGCGCCGCGTCACCGGGTTCTACCAGCCTACCGAGCCTTCGGGGCTGTATGCGCGTGGCAGGCGCTACTACCTGAACTCGACTTCGCCTTGGATGCCGGTTGCGGAATCCAGCCTGTGTCCTGACGACTCGGCGTGATGCCTTCGCGCCCCTGACGGGGCGCTGCGCTTGCCTCCAGGGGAAAGCCCTCCGGGCCATCCCCGCCGCGCGATGCTTGGCGCCCCTCAAAGACCGCCGAACCGGCTACGCGGGATCGGCCAGACCGCAGCAATCACCGGCACAACTGGCTCTGCTTCCCGATGCTTGGCGAATGAGCTTGTGCATCGAGCTTTGAAATCCGGGCGTCCCCGGCCAAGAAACATGGCCGGTCGCGCTGTCGTGCTGCGCATCGAACCCCCTGCGGGGTTTCGCCCCTGACGGGCTTCCATCGTTCCCTCGCTCCGCTCGGCTGACGCCTCCGGCCCGGCTTCCAGCTTCGGGCCTGCGCGCTTCGCTTGCCGTGCGGTTCGGCACACAGGGAAGGCCGTTGCCTTGTCCAGCCGTCTCCCCTGACTTCATCACCTTGTCCGCGACTGTAGCCCGCGCCCGTGCGCCGTCAAGGCGCGCAGGGCCGTGTCCTCGGCTTCGCCTGCGGGCCGCACCAACCCTGCGCTTGCCTCCTTGACGGCACCCGTTCGCGCGCTCCTGACCGTCGCGGGCGATGAACTAAGGAAAGACGGTGGCAACAGGGCCAACCGGGTTCCTCGTGCCAACCGCACCGAACAGCCGAAAGGCTGGGCTCCGAATCTAGGAATCCGGTGTGCGGTTTGAACAGCAAACCCTTTTCGTCAGGAGAAAGACCATGCAACTCGCATCCCGTTTCGCTTCCCGTTCCCCGTCGCTGCGCAGCGACTACCCGCTGTCCGATGACCAGATTCGCCGCGTGGCCCCGTCCATCTTCGCGGATGCCCCACACGAGAGCCGTTCCGAGCGGTACAGCTACATCCCCACCGCCACGGTGCTGACCGAGCTTCGCAAGGAGGGGTTTCAACCCTTCATGGTGACGCAGACCCGCGTGCGCGATGAAGGCCGCCGCGAGCACACCAAACACATGATTCGCCTGCGCCACGCCAGCCAGATCAACGGCGCGGAAGCTAATGAAATCGTGTTGCTGAACTCGCACGACGGCACCAGCAGCTATCAGATGCTGGCCGGGATGTTCCGGTTCGTGTGCAGCAATGGCCTTGTGTGCGGCGACACCGTGGCGGATGTGCGCGTACCCCACAAAGGCGACGTGGCCGGGCACGTCATCGAAGGCGCTTTCGAGGTGTTGAGCGGCTTTGAGCGAGTGAAGGAATCCCGTGACCTGATGCGCAGCATCACGCTGGACGAAGGCGAGGCCGAAGTGTTCGCCCGCGCTGCGCTGTCGCTCAAGTACGACGATCCCGACAAGCCTGCACCCATCACCGAATCGCAAATCCTGATGCCGCGCCGGTTCGACGACCGCCGCCCGGACTTGTGGAGCGTGTTCAACCGCACGCAGGAGAACCTGACCAAAGGCGGATTGCATGGCCGCAGCGCCAACGGACGCCGCCAACGTACCCGCCCCGTGCAGGGCATTGATTCCGATGTGCGCCTGAACCGCGCCCTGTGGCTGCTGGCCGATGGCCTGCGCCAGTTGAAAGCCTGATTCCCCACGCGGCAGGGGCAGGCAGCAGCCCTTGCCGCTTCTTTCGCTGCTGCATTTCCTAACCGCAAGGAGTTATCACCATGAACGCCATCACCCAAACCGAAGCCCGCGCCGTCAATACCGCCGCAGCTATCCCGCTGGAAGCCGCCGACCCGACCAAGAACCTGATTCTGGTTCCGCTGTCGCGGCTGGTGCTGCGCCCCACCGGCCGCAACGTGCGCAAGACCCCGCGCATGTCCATCCCCGAACTGGCCGCATCCATCCAACGTGTCGGCTTGCTGCAAAACCTGATCGTGATTGCATCCGCCGATGGCGAGCATTACGAAGTCGTGGCCGGTGGCCGTCGCCTCGCCGCCTTGAAGCTGCTGGCAAAGAAGCATCGCATCAGCAAGGAATGGGAAGTGCCTTGCCTGCTGGTGGCCGATGGCACCGCCTGCACGGCCAGCCTCACCGAAAACGTGCAGCGCGAGGCCATGCACCCGGCAGACCAGTTTGAAGCCTTCGCCGCGCTGGTGGCCGAAGGCCGGCCCATCGAGGACATTGCAGCAGATTTCAGCGTTACGCCGCTGGTGGTGCAGCGCCGCTTGAAACTCGCCAACGTGTCACCGCGATTGATGGCCGACTATCGCGCCGATGCCGTGAGCCTTGACCAGTTGATGGCCCTTGCCATCACCGACGATCACGCCGCGCAGGAAGCCGCGTTCTACGATGCCCCGCAATGGCAGCGCCATCCCTCGCACTTGCGCGAACGCCTGACCGAACGGGAAATCGACGCCTACCGGCATCCGCTGGTGCGCTTCGTCGGGCTGGACAGCTACGAAGCCGCAGGCGGCGGCATCCGCCGTGACCTGTTCGCCGAAGATGACGCAGGCGTGTATCTGACCGATGCCGCGTTGCTGGAACGGCTGGCGCAAGACCGGCTGGCAGGCATTGCCGCCAATGTTCGCGCCGAAGGTTGGGCATGGGTGGATGCCACGCCGGGAATGACCCATTCCGACCTGCACGCCTTCCAACGCGCACCGAAGGAGCGCCGCGAACCGAACAAGCGCGAAGCCGCACGCATCGAGAAGCTGCAAGCCAAGCTGCACGAACTGGCCGAAGCCGTGGATGCCGCGCTGGACGCCGAGGACGAGGACAAGGCCGACGCGCTGCAAGAGGAAGGCGAAGCCGTGGGCGAGCAATTGCAGGCGCTTGAAGATGGCTTGCAGGACTACAGTCCGAACGTGAAGGCCGCAGCCGGGGCTATCGTCACCATCGACCGCAACGGCGAAACCGTGATTCATCGCGGCCTGATGCGTGAGGCCGAAGCCAAGGCGCTGCGCACGCTGGAACGCTTGCGGCAGGGTTTCGGCGGCGAAGGCGAAGCCGGAAACGACGACGAAGGCGAGGACGACGAACAGCCCAGGATCGCCGCCATGTCTGACCGGCTAGCGCAGCGGTTGAGCGCCCACCGCACCGCCGCGCTGCAAATCGAAGTCGCCCGGCACCCGCAAGCCGCGCTGGCTGCCGTGGTGCATGGCATGGTGCAGACCATCTTGCAGGGCAGCCACTACGGCCACGACCTGCCGCTGGGCGTGAGCTTGAAAGTGCAAGACCGGCTGGAAGGCATGGTCCCGGACTGGCCGGAATCGCCCGCCGCCGTGGCACTGCGCGAACTGCAACAGGTGGCGGGCGAAGCCTTGCCGGAGGACAGCGCCGAACTGTTCGCCGCGCTGCTGGCGAAGCCGCAAGACGAACTGGTGCGGCTGCTGGCCGTATGCGTGGCTTCCACGGTGGACGTGGTGACGCCCCGCGCCACGGTGCAGCAACCCGGCGAGGAATTGGCGCAGGCCGTGGGCCTAGACATGGCCGCATGGTGGCAGCCGACCGCAGAAGGCTATTTCAAGCACGTTCCTAAGGCCGTGATTCTGGATGCCGTGGGCGAGTACGCGCCGCAGCACGTCACCCGGCTGGCGAAGTTGAAGAAGGCCGACATTGCCAGCGAGGCCGAACGGCTGGCCGATGGCACCGGCTGGATGCCCGCCATCTTCAAGGCCGCAGGCCCGCAGGAGGCAGGCCCGGAGCAGGACGCCCCGGAGGACGCCGAGGCAATGGCGGATGAACCCGCCGAGGCGCTGGCCGCTTGATCCGCGCCGAAGGCATGCGCCCCGGCCTCAACCGGGGCGCTTCGCTGGAAGGAGACACCCCCATGACCCGCACCACCATCAGCCGCCCGCGCATGGCGGCGATCTACGCCCCCGGCACGGTACGCGCCCGCCGCTGGCACGGCGATGGCGACGTGCGCGGCTACCGTCCGCCCTTGGGCTGGACGGCCTGCGCCGACCTCACCGACATTCATCCCATCACAGGCCGCGTCTTGCCGCGTGCCGTGTGGTGGCTCATCGAGACGAAGGGATGACGCCAGCGCCGACCCCAGCGTTTTGCTGGGGCCGGTGGACTCAAAAATCCGGGCGCGGCAGTGGCCGCGCCCGGTGTTGAAGGCCAACAGCCCAACGCACTTCGCCGCCCTCATTCCTGGGAGACGGGCCTCAATCACACTCCAGCACGTCGATGATCGGGCAGGAAGCATGTCTACCCCCGGCATCGCACTGCTGCACCAAGCTGGCCAGCGCCTGCCGCATGGCCGCGAGATCGGCCATCTTCTGTTCGATCAGACTCAGCTTGCGCACCGCCAGCGCCCGCGTCTCGCTACAGGCGCACGCCGCGTCGAGAGTCAGCAGGGCGCCCACCTCGTCCAAGGTGAAGCCCAGCGCCTGCGCGCGCTTGATGAACCGTACGCGCTTCACCTGCCCCGGTTCGTAGCGTCGATGACCGCCCTGCGGTTTGGGTGGCTCGTCCAGCAAGCCGCGCCGCTGGTAGTAGCGGATTGTCTCGATGTTCACCCCGGCAGCTTCCGCCAGCCTGCTGATGGTTAGATCGGCTGTCATCAGATTTCCCTTGATTCCGTACCTAGGTACGGAATGTAGAGTAACACTTGGGCAAACAGGTTCATGGGGATCTCTATGGCACAACTCACCGGGAAGGGCTCGTTGATCGCGGGCGTATTGGCCGCCATCGGTGCGTCGGTGTGCTGTGTCGGGCCGCTCGTGCTGCTGACGCTCGGGATCGGCGGCACGTGGGTCGCTGGCCTCACGGCGATGGAGCCGTATCGACCCATTTTTATCGGCCTGACGCTGCTGTTTCTCGGGCTGACCTTCCGCCAGCTCTATCTGGTGCCGCAAGTCTGTGCGCCGGATACGTCATGTGCCGCCCCTCGCACGCGCGCACGCCAACGGCTCGTGTTCTGGATTGTCGCGGCGTTGCTGGTCGGTCTCTTGGCCGTTCCGTGGCTGGCCCCGCTGTTTTACTGAAAGGAGACGCTCATGCGCAAACTGCTGATCGCTTTGCTGGCGGCCTTGCCGCTCGCGGTGCTGGCTGCCACCCCGAAATCCATCACGCTGTCCGTGCAGAACATGACCTGTGCGCTATGCCCGTTGACGGTCAAGAAGTCGCTGGAAAAGGTGTCTGGCGTCAATGCTGTTCACGTCGATTTCGACAAGAAGACGGCCACCGTCACCTATGACGCTGACAAGACCAAGCCAGAAACTTTGACCCAAGCGACAACAAGCGCGGGCTACCCGTCCACTGTGCAGAAGTAGCGCCACCATGAGTATCGTCAATCTCGAATCCGTGCTGACCTGCCCGCGCTGCGGTCATGCCAAGCAGGAAACCATGCCAACGGATGCCTGCCAGTTCTATTACGAGTGCTCGGCCTGTCATACGCTGCTGCGCCCGAAGCCGGGAGATTGTTGTGTGTTCTGTTCCTTTGGCTCGGTGCCATGCCCGCCGATCCAGGAGCAACGCGGGTGCTGCGCAGGTTGAAGCCATAGCGGCCCGAGCTGGCGGCGCTGCTCAAGGCGGCAGCAGCCTGGGGTAGTCCTGATTGGACAAGCCCCCAGGCTCCTGAAAGAACGGCCTGGGCGTGTCGGCGCGATGCGCCGCCGGGCTTTCGGGCTGCGCCCCGTGCCGACTTCGCTGTCACGGCCATTCGGCTTCAATCCCTCACGCCTTCGCGCCTGCGGCGCTGCGCGCTGCGCTTGCCTCCAGGGGAAAGCCCTGCGGGCTATCCCCGCCGCGCGTGGCTTGGCGCCCCTCGGTCCCGCCGAACCGGCCCGGCCAGCGCCCCGCCGCAATGGGCGGGGCGCTGGCGAACACGCTGGCGCTTGCTGCGGCGGGTTGTGCAGTTGCGTGCCGTCCTCAACGCTAGTGGTTCTCGCCCATCACGTCACGAAGGACGGTTCACGGATATCCCGTCCGGCATCGCTATGGAACTTCCACGCCACGCCTCAAGACCGGCGCCGCAAGGTGCGGCAGGGGCGTTCTCGCCTGTCGTCGGGTGGTTGACCTGGCCCACGTCAGCGGGCGAGCCGGAGAAGCCTTCGTGCGGGGATGCCGAGTCGGCCACATCTCCTTTCGGTGCGGTTCGGCCCAAGGCGTCCTTGTGTTGTTATGAATCCTGGCGGGGGCGCGGCTGCGCCTCGGGCTTCATGGCTGCAACCGTCCGGCGAAAACAATTTCCCCTGCGCTGCGCGCATTCCTCGCGGGACAAATTCTTTTCGCCTCCCGGCTCTCCACTGCGTTGCGACCGCAAGCGGTGCAGCCAGCCCGCCCCCCCCCGCCGGCCGGATCACAACAAGGACGCGATGGGCGCGAACCTTGTTCAACCGAAAGGAGAAATCATTATGGCCAACATCGGCACCTTCACCGCAGACAAAGACGGCTTCACCGGCACGCTTCGCACCCTGACGCTCAGCGTCAAGGTCAAGCTGGTTCCCAACGACAAGGGCAGCAGCGAGAACGCCCCCGACTTCCGCCTCCAGGCCGCCGGCCACGACATCGGCGCGGCGTGGAACAAGACCAGCGAAGCCGGGCGGGAATACAAGTCCGTGACCCTCGACGATCCTTCATTCCCGGCTCCGGTCTATGCTCGCCTGATCGAAGGCGAGGACGGCACGCACGATCTGATCTGGTCACGCAGCAGGCCGCAAGCGGCCTGACGGCTACCCCAAGCACCCCGCCCATTGCGGCGGGGTGCAGCGCTGCTTATCGCAGCACCGAACACGCGGCAGCGGGAAACCGTCAGCTCGCGCCCGATCGTTTCTGGTTCCGGTATTGCCGCAGTCATATTCAGCAGGTTCAATGCCCGTGGAGGCAAATCCAAGATGGCGTGTCGGCGCTGCTAGCACCGCCGGGCTTTCGGGCTGCGCCCCGTGCCGGCAAGCCGTCACGGCCATGCGGCTTCAATCCCTCACGCCTTCGCGCCTGTGGCGCTACGCGCTCCGCTTGCGGACTCCAGTCTTACACGCCGACGCGCGCTACGGCGTGCTGCGCTCTTTCAACACCGCCTCAAGCTCCTGGCGTACCCGCGCCAGCAGCTCATCGGTCTTATCCGTGCTGTCGCCGGCATAGGCCAGTGTCAGCAGCGTGAGCGGATGCACCTCCATGACCTCGCACAGCTCGGTCAGCTTGTGCAGGGTCGGGCTTTTCAAGTCGCGCTCCAGCGAACTCATGTAGGTGCGGCTAGACACGTCCGAAAACGCTTCCTGGCTCAAGCCCCGCGCCTTCCTGACTGTCCGTATCGCCGTCGCCAATGAGTGTTTCGCTGTCACCAACTTGGTTTCCCCATAAAAACCAAGATGACAGTCCATTGCGCCCTATAGGGCTACAATCTATAGTGTTCATTTATGACTGAGAGGCACGCTTTCGTGCTTTTACGGAAATCCGCATATGCGGATTTCCTCAAACCCGTGGAGCCACATCCGTGTCTTTCATGGCCTGCACAATTCCGCTTCTGCGCTTCCGTGCCTGTACGGATTCGACGGCTTACGCCTTCGTGCTTCCGCACGAAAGCACGCATCCATTTCGCCGCTTCCGTGTTTTGGCAGGAAGGCTCCTCCTTGCATCGTCGGATTCGTGGGAATGCCAACCATGACCCAACCGCTCATCACTGCCGAACAGCACGCACAACTGCTCGCCGTTGGCGAGGCGCGCGCCGCCGGCCGGAGCATCGACCCGATGCCCGTGGTGCGGCTATTCACCCCGGACGCGCACGCAACCTGGTTGCTGGCCGCGCTCGATCCTACCGATGGCGATACGGCCTACGGCCTGATCGACCTCGGGATCGGGATGCCCGCCTTGGGAACGGTGAAGCTGTCCGATCTGGCTGCCATCGTCGGGCCATGCAAGCGGCCCGTGATGCGCGACAGTTACTTTCAACCTGTGCGGCAACTATCGGAATACGTGCGGCTGGCGCAGGAAAACGGCTCGATCATGGATTGATGCAAGCCAGCGCAGCCGGGTCAAACGGGCGCATCGTGACTATTTCGGTCTTACCCAAGACCGGGCAGGACTGAATCCACATCCTTGCACCGAAGCGGTGCGCTTCTGACGCAAACAGTCATGATCTTTGGCGCGGGCTGCTGCACCGTGCGCCATGCCGCGCACCATTTTCGTGGCGGCGCAGCCGTCGCATTCAGACGATTTCAGCAATGCCCCGGAGCGAATCTGTCTTGACACCAGTAGTTACAGCTTACCCCGATTTCGATGACAACCTGATGGTGATTCGATAGCTCCCGCACGACGGAATCCAGGCGACGCACCCCAAGCACAGGGAGGTTCCGTCATGACTGATCGCAGCGTCGAACACTGGTATCCGACAGCGGCTTATCTCTACGTTCTGCACCAGGGCGGCCCCGCGCTGGCCTGGGAGTACCTGCGCCGAAACCCTGACTACCGGCACGACTGGCTGCACCGTCGCCGCCGACCAGATACGGCGCATCGTTGGGGCTTGCGCCTGCTGGAAGATCCCGCCCTGGATGCACGCGACGCGCATCCGGCGTGGTTCCCCGATCACGATGGCGTGATCCAGCTCTACCCGGACGACGACCCGCCGCCGGATGCCGATGCCTTCGAATTCTGGAACGTCCCAGGACGCAAGCACCTGATCCATGATGGCAAGCGCCTGGTGCTGACGACGCAATGGCCTGGCTGCTGCGTGCGGCTCGCGCTCACGCCGAGCATGGCCGACGGAATGGCCTACCTCTACGCCATCCGAGGCTGCACTACGCCTTGCGCACGCTATCGCGCACTGGCGGCTGGGCTGGATGCGTTGTCCACTGCAACCGGGGCCGCGCCTGCGGCGGCGACCCGCTCGCGGCCCACGCACGCCGCAGTGCTGGAACTGCACACCTTGCAGGCACTAGACGCGACCCTGGCGGGCGCGTCTTTGCGCGAGGTTGCCGAGGGGCTGTTCGGCGTTGATGCCGTCGCGGCCGATTGGCACAAAGACAGCGCCTTGCGTGCCCGCGTGCGGCGCCTGGTGCGCCGGGGCGATGCGCTGATGCGCGGCGGCTACCGCCGCCTGGCACAGCTTCCGCCGTTCCCGTCGCATTAGGAGGGGGGACGTTTCGCGCCCCCTGCAAATCGTCCCTTAGCAAGAAGCCTTGCCTTCTTGAAAGTGCCTCTATCCGGCCGCGTGGTGTGGCCGGGCTTGATGGAGGTACACCCCATGCGACCCTCTCCCTTGCGGCCTGCCGCCGCTACTGTCGCTGCGCCCTCGCAGCCCCAACGCTACCTGACCAACGACGAAGCCGCCGAGTATCTGCGCCTCAGTCCTCGCACGCTGGAGAAGCAGCGCGTGATCGGCGGTGGCCCGAAGTTCCGCAAGTTCGGTCGCCGCGTCATGTACGCAGTAAGCGACCTCGATGCCTGGGCCGACCAGCGCAGCTACGAGGCTACATCCGACCCGGAATACGCCGAACGCCACGCGGGTGACTACCGTGATGGCCGCTGATCGTCGGCGCGTGGGTGGCCTTCGCCATGTCCGGCCCTCCAGGGCAAGCCTTGCCGCAGTGCGAACAGCTCGACCTGTTCCGCGCGCTGCCGGGCGACATGGCGCCACGCGACAGCCAGGACTTGATGGCCTTTCCATTCTTCTCGCTGGCGAAGTCGCGGCGCATCGCGCCGATCGACTTCCGCAGCGGGAACATCACCATCCGCGTGGAAGGCACGGCCGAGCACGGCATCGCCACGATATGGGATGCCGACGTTTTGATTTGGGCGGCCTCGCAGATCGTGGAGGCACGCGACGCGGGCATTCGCCCGTCGCGCTGGATACACGCCACGCCCTACGAGATCCTGCGCTTCATCGGGCGCGGCACATCCCTCAACGACTACCTGCGCCTGAAAGCGGCGCTCGACCGGCTGCAATCGACCAGTGTGGCCACGTCCATCCGAGAAACCACGGGCAGGCGCTTGCATCGCTTTTCGTGGATCAACGAATGGCGCGAACTGGCCGATGCCAGCGGCACGCCGCTGGGCATCGAGCTGATCCTGCCGGACTGGTTCTATGCCGGCGTGCTCGACGCCGCCCTGGTGCTGACCATCGACCCGGATTATTTCCGCTTGAAGGGCGGCATCGAACGCTGGCTGTACCGCTTGGTACGCAAGCACGGCGGGCGGCAGGAACACGGCTGGCAATTCGACTTCCGGCATCTGCATCGCAAATCCGGCAGCGCGGCTCGCTTCTCGGACTTCGCCTACGACCTGCGCGTGCTGGTGGCACGGCAGTCGTTACCCGGCTACGTCCTCGGCATCGAGCGCATGCCGGACGACAACACCGAACTGCTGACCTTCCGGCCCGTGCTGCATACGGCACGGGGATAACTGCGGGAAAAGCTGTGGACGGCCTCGTGCTATCAGGAGTACCCGGTATCGTGCTATCGGGAGTACGCCTATCGTGCTATCAGGAGTACGAAAACGCCGCAAAGCCAGTAATGGCGCGGGTTTTCGGCCTCTCTAACTTACCTAACTATAAATCTCTAACTTTTAGTAGAAGCGCACCGTTTCGGTGGACAACCGCCAAACGGCACAGCGAACAGCGTTTTGCAGGGCAGGTGAATCCCCGCTTTCCAGCATGGGAGGCCGCGTCATGATCTTCGCGCTTCTCAATCAGAAAGGCGGCGTCGGCAAGACCACGCTCGCCACGCACATCGCGGGCGAACTGGCGATGCGCGGTCTGCACGTCATCCTGCTGGATGCCGACCCGCAGGGTTCCTCACTGGACTGGACGCAGCGCAGAAGCCAGCAGGGCTTGCCCCGGCTGTTCAGCACCGTGGGCCTCGCCCGCGAGACGCTGCATCAGGAAGCGCCGGAGCTGGCCCGCCGCGCCGATCACGTCATCATCGACGGCCCGCCGCGCATCGCCGCATTGGCGCGTTCCGCGCTGCTGGCGGCCGAGCGCGTGCTGATTCCCGTGCAGCCCAGTCCGTATGACCTGTGGGCCAGCGCCGAGATGGTGGCGCTGATCCGCGAAGCGCAGGTGTTCCGGCCTGCGCTGCACGCGGCCTTCGTCATCAACCGGCGCGTCAGCACCACCATCATCGGCAGGGAAGCGCGGCAATCGCTGGCCGAACAGCCGCTGCCGGCGCTGCGCAGCGAAGTGCGCCAGCGCATCGTCTTCGCCGACAGCGTGGCCGCTGGCCGGCTCGCCCGCGAGACGGCGCCCGACAGCGCCGCCGCCCGCGAGATCGCCGTGCTCACCGATGAACTGCTGCGGTGGCCGACATGAGCAGCCCGCGCAGCAAGCGCGTCGGCATCGGCGCACGTCCGCCCGCGAATCCGCACGCCGAGGCGTGGATTCGCCAGGGCGATGCCGATGCGCTCAACAAGGGCGACCTTTATACGGCCCGCCTGACGCTCGACGTGACGCCCGCGCTACGTGCACGCATCAAGATCGCCGCCTTCGGCCAGGGCGTGACCGTGGCCGAGTTGCTGCGCGGCTTGCTGGAACGGGCGTTCCCCGACAAGCGCCCGGAGAACCTGCCATGAATGCATCCGCCTTGCCTGCCGCTCACGCGGCGACGGCTGCACCGGCTGCTGCGCCGCCGCCTTCGCTTTCGACGCTCGCCGGCCAGGCCGGCAGCGTGCCGCTGACTCGCGTATCGCTCGCCTACATCGAACCGCGCTTCAAGCTCTACCTGCGTTTCGGCGAACCGGCGCGCACGTTGCGGCTCGACCGCTGGCGGCGCTGCGCGGTGTTCCTGCCGCGTGCAATGTTCTGCCGCGTGCGCTGGGAAGCAAACGACTACGGCACGATCCGCTGGCAGCTCATGGTGATGCAAGCCGCCACGCCGCTGGACGACATGCAGCGCATCCCTGGCGTGCGGCCGGGCGCACGCCTGCTGCTGCACGCCGAAGGCGAAAACGCAGTGCGTGCCGCGCTGGAACGCATCGACAACATCGACGCGCAGGGTATCGCCGCCATCGACGTGTCGCCCGCGTACTGGCGCACGCTGGGCAACCGTCTGGCGGCCCGCCTGGCGCTGCCCGAATACACCGCCGAACGGCACGCCGCCTGGCTCGCTGGAAAGGCGCTGCCATGACGACCCAATCCAACACCACATGCACGCACGAAGCCGCGCCGCATCCTCGCTCGCGCCTGCGTGCTCGCATCGTGCTGGCGGCCTTCGCCGCCGTCGGCCTCGCTGCGCTGGCCTGGGCGGCTTTCGTGTCGCCACTGCCGCGTCTGACCTACAACCCGTCCGACAGCGTGGCGGTCGGCTGGTATCGCATCGAACCGTTCGACCCGCGTACCGCCTCGCTGCCACGTCCGTTGTCCGTGGACAGCATCGTGCTGGTGCGGCTGCCCGACAGGGCCGCCACGCTGGCTGCGCAGCGCGGCTACCTGCCGACGCGCGTGCCGCTGCTCAAACGTGTGGGCGCGGTCGCGCCGCAACACGTTTGCATCGTTGCCGGGCAGGTTCGCATCGACGGCGTGCCTGCGGTCGCCGCGCTGCCTGCCGACCGGCTGGGCCGGCCGCTGCCATCCTTGCAGCTTTGCCGCCGCCTCGAATCGGGCGAGCTGTTCCTGTTGAGCGTGACCAATCCAGCGTCGTTCGACAGCCGCTATTTCGGGCCAGTCAGCGCATCCGCCGTGATCGGCGTCGCGTATCCGGTCTGGCTGGAGACACGCCCATGATGGCCGCCGATTCGCTGCACGTTGCCGTGCATCTCATCGTGCCATCGGGCATGTCGTTCCGGTGGCTGCCGCCGTGTCGTCGCGCGTGCAGCGCGGGCGCATCCGCGCCGCGCCTCGCGCAACATCCGGCGCAGCCGTCCAACGTGCAGGCGTCTTGCCTCGAACGCGCCCGGCCTGCGGCCATTGGCGCGTTCGCCGGCGGGCGGGTTGCAAGCAGCACAGCGCCGCCGGGCCGCCGACGCCCGGAGCGACAGCGAAGGGCAAAGGCGGAAGGCAAGACAAAAGGACGCGGCACCGGGCCGCGCCCAAAGCCTGTCTGCACATGGGGGTGGCGCGGCACGGAGCGGCTTCGCCACCGTGCCGCGTGGGGCGCGAGGCCCGCGCCAACGCAGGCATGTCCGCGTGCTTGCACGACAGGACACGCCGTAGCTTGCGGGGAGCGCATCCATGACCGACCACCGCGACGACGATTTCCGCGTGCGTCCCAGCGCCCCGAAGAACCGGGGCAAGGGCCAGGGCCAGAGCTTCGTTTCCAAGGTGCTCAAGCAGGCGGGCAAGGCCAGCGGCGGCAAGTCCTCGATACGCCATTCCGCCGTGTCCGGCGGCCAGCGCGCAGGCCAGCGGCCCGGCTCGCGCCTGGGGCGCGGCCACACGGCGGCGCGTTTCGCCGGGGCGAAGCTGACGCCCATGTCGCGGCGCGTGACCATCAAGACGCTGCTGGTCAATCACCAACGGGCCAGCCCGCAGTCACTCGCCAAGCACCTGCGCTACATCGAGCGCGACGGTGCGGGCCGCGATGGCGAGCCGGGTCTGGCCTACGGGGCGCAGGCCGACGATGCCGACCTTGAAGCCTTGAAGGAACGCTGTGCCGATGACCGGCACCATTTCCGCTTCATCGTCTCGCCCGAGGATGGCGCCGAACTGGACGACCTGCGCACCTACACGCGGCATCTGGTGAACCGCATGGAAGCTGACTTGGGCACGCGGCTGGATTGGGTGGCGGTGGATCACTGGAACACCGACAACCCGCACACCCACCTGATCGTGCGCGGACGCGACGACACCGGCAAAGACCTCATCATCGCGGGCGACTACATCGCCCACGGCTTCCGCCACCGGGCCGCCGAGCTGGCGACGGAATGGCTGGGGCCGCGCACTGAACTGGAGATCCAGCAGACCTTGCAGCGCGAGGTGGAACAAGAGCGGTGGACGAGCCTCGACTGCACGCTGCAACGCGAGGCCGGCGAGGATGGCCGGGTGCAGATCGAACGCTTCAATGAACCAAAGCTGCAACGCCAGCGCCTGCTGTTGATCGGCCGCCTGCAACGCTTGCAGCGCATGGGCCTGGCCGACGAGACGCAGCCCGGCACCTGGGCCGTCCATGCGGATGCCGAGAAGACCTTGCGCGCCCTGGGCGAGCGCGGCGACATCATCCGCACCATGCAGCGGGCCATGAGCGGCCAGCCGCGCGAGCTGGCGGTGTTCGAGCCCGGCGACGACGGCCGCACCGTCATCGGCCGCGTGGCCGCCAAGGGGCTGGCCGACGAGTTGCACGACCGCGGCTATCTGGTCATCGACGGCGTGGACGGCAAGGCCCACTACGTCGCGTTGAACACCCGCGACGAGCTGGCGAACTATCCCACCGGAGCCGTGGTGGAGGTACGCGGTTCCGCCGTGGTGCGGGCGGCCGACAGGAACATCGCCGCGTTGGCGAGCGATGGCCTCTACCGCACCGATCATCACCTGGCGATCGAGCAAGGCCGAGCTGAGCCCGGCCGCGACCCGCAGGAGGTCGTCGCGGCCCACGTCCGCCGGCTGGAAGCCCTGCGCCGGGCCGGCATCGTGGAGCGCGTGGCCGATGGCTTATGGAGGGTGCCGGACGACCTGGCCGAACGTGGCCGCCAGTACGACTCGCAACGGCTGGGCGGCGTGGCCGTAGAGCTGAAATCTCATCTGCCGATTGAGCGGCAGGCACGCGTGATTGGCGCCACTTGGCTCGACCAACAACTGATCGGTGGCGGCAAGGGGCTGGGCGACTCGGGCTTTGGCGGTGACGCCAAGCAAGCCATGCAGCAGCGCGCCGACTTCCTTGAAGAACAGGGGCTGGCCGAGCGGCGGGGACAGCATGTGATCCTCGCCCGGAATCTGCTGGGCACGCTGCGCAATCGAGAACTGGCGCAGGTCGCCAAGGACATTGCCGCCGAAACCGGCCTGGAGCACCGCCCGACCACAGACGGGCAACGTGTAGCAGGTATCTACCGCCGATCCGTCATGCTTGCCAGCGGGCGCTACGCGGTGCTCGATGACGGGATCGGGTTCAACTTGGTGCCGTGGAAGCCTGTGATTGAGCGGCGACTAGGACAGCAACTTGCTGCGACAGTCCGGGGCGATACGGCGGTTTGGCATTTCACGCGGCAGCGCGGGTTAAGCCAGTGATCCACCTCACGACGATGGCTTTTATGGGGTCGTCATGCCTCTCAACTTGCCGCTACGCGCAAAGACAGGTTACAATTCAAGAGCAATTTTCAAATTCACAGCCAACACTATTGGAGTATCGACCAGTGTAACTATCAGTCTCGCAGCGAGCCGTTTCCTAATTTCAATCTTCGCTCGCACGAGGCTGTATGTATGACTGGCTGTGGTTTGCCAGCCCATAGTCTTGGGCTGTTCTCTATTCCGGGATCGGAAAGAGGCATTCGCGCCTAGTCCCGTTCCAGCCTGCGGCCGAGCCTGCACCGGAATAGATCAATGATGAAATCCTTACGTCAGGACTGGTTCTCCAATGTCCGACGCGACCTGTTAGCAGGCGTTGTTGTAGCGCTTGCCCTTATCCCTGAAGCAATCGCTTTCTCGATTATCGCAGGCCTTGATCCCAAGGTCGGCCTGTATGCCTCATTCTGCATAGCCACAGTGATAGCTTTCACTGGCGGTCGCCCTGGCATGATCTCGGCAGCCACAGGCGCGATGGCATTGCTGATGGTCACCCTCGTTAAAGAGCACGGGCTGCAGTACCTGCTCGCTGCCACCGTCTTAACCGGTGTACTCCAGATCATCGCAGGCTGGCTGCAACTGGGCACGCTGATGAGATTTGTTTCACGCTCAGTTATTACTGGCTTCGTAAACGCCTTGGCCATTCTGATCTTCATGGCTCAACTGCCGGAGCTGACGAACGTAAGCTGGCACGTCTATGCCATGACGGTTGCAGGCCTGGGCATCATTTACCTCTTCCCTTACGTTACTAAGGCGATACCGTCGCCGCTTGTCGCCATCGTGGTGCTGACAGCCGTCTCGATCTTACTCGGCCTCGACATTCGCACAGTAGGCGATATGGGGCAGTTGCCCGACAACCTGCCGGTGTTCCTACTGCCCGATGTCCCGTTGAGCTTGGAGACACTCCAGATCATCTTCCCAGTATCTGCAACTTTGGCCGTAGTGGGTTTGTTGGAATCCATGATGACGGCTTCCATCGTCGATGACCTCACCGACACGAGCAGTAACAAAAACCGGGAATGCGTAGGTCAAGGCGTCGCAAATATCGCGAGCGGCTTTCTTGGCGGAATGGCCGGTTGCGCGATGATCGGTCAGTCGGTCATCAATGTGAAATCCGGTGGCCGCGGCCGTCTCTCCACATTGGCCGCTGGCGTATTTCTTCTGCTGATGGTGGTTTTTATCGGTGACTGGGTGGCCCGTATCCCAATGGCAGCACTCGTCGCTGTGATGATCATGGTGTCCATCGGCACCTTTAATTGGGCCTCGATCCGTAACTTGCGAGAGCACCCTAAAAGCTCCAGTGTGGTGATGCTCGCGACTGTCGCTATGACAGTGGGCACCCACGATCTGGCCAAAGGCGTGCTGGTTGGTGTGCTGCTCTCGGGATTTTTCTTCGCCCAAAAGGTCGGTCGGATCTTCCATGCCTCCTCGCACACGGAGGACGAAGGCCGCATGCGCGTTTACACCATTACCGGCCAAGTGTTCTTTGCATCGGCCGAACGCTTCGTCAATTCATTCGACTTCAAGGAAGCCATTGAAAAGGTGCGAATTGACGTCGGCCGCGCCCATTTCTGGGACATCACTGCGGTTAGCGCCTTGGACAAGGTAGTCATCAAATTCCGGCGAGAAGGTACGGAAGTGGAGGTGACTGGCCTGAACGAGGCCAGCGCCACGATGGTGGACAAGTTCGGGATTCACGACAAGGACGGCGCAGCGGACATGCTCGCAGGCCACTAAGAGGAGAGCAAATCATGAAAAACGAAAATAAAGTGCTTGCTTGCGTCGATCAATCACGCTACGCGGTTCATGTGGCCGACTGCGCTGCCTGGGCGGCACGCCGTATTGATGCTCCGCTGGAGCTTCTGCACGTGATCGACAGCCATCCCGAGCGGGCAACGGATGACGATCACAGCGGCGCAATCGGTATCGACGCTCAAGAGAGTCTGTTGGCACATCTGTCTGCAGAAGATGAAGCACACGCCAAGAGCGCGAGGGAGCAAGGCCGGTTGTTTTTGAACCGACTGCGCGAACGCGCAATCTTGGCAGGTGCAGCCCGTGTCGATGTGCGACAGCGCCACGGTTCTCTGGAAGATACGTTAATTGAGCAAGCGCAAGGCTTGCGTTTGCTGGCGTTGGGGCGAAGAGGCAAAGGGGCCAGAACGCACGAAAATGAGCTAGGCCATCACGTCGAAAACATTATTCGCGCTTTAAAGCTTCCGATTCTTACTGTAAGTGAAGAATTCAAGCCTCCTGAGCGCGTCATGATCGCTTTTGATGGCGGCACTGCAATTCGGCGTGGCATGGAGATGTTGTCCAGCAGCCCTTTGCTGCGAGGCTTGCCCATCAGAATTTTGATGTCTGGAAATCAATTTGGCGGTCAAGCCAAATCGCTTGAATGGGCGAAGCAAACTCTGTCGAGAGCGAGCTCTGAAGTGACCGCTTCGCTAGTGCCCGGAGATGCCGGAGCAGTGGTCGAAAAGGCAGTGAAAGAACAGGAAATTGACCTGCTCATTATGGGGGCATTCAGTCACTCGCCACTGCGCGCTCTTCTGTTCGGAAGCAAGACGGCTGAATTACTGCGTTCGTCACACATTCCAATTCTTCTACTGCGTTAAGTCTTGATCAACGCCACTAATTGGCTGTCAGGTTTGAGCCAAACCGATCACCGTCAACCGGCAATACATCTGGATGGGAAGTTTGAAGCGAACTAGTTGATCTGCGCTGCATAAGGCGATTTGTCCCGCTGATAACAACCTGTCCTTTTAGAAGTTTTCAACACATTGGCGGTTCATGACGAGAGTTTGTTGAAAGGCGCGCGTGAGCGGTGGCCACGCGCCTATGGACAGGGAGATTCCTATGGAATTGCGTCATCTACGCTGCTTCTTGGCCGTCGCAGAAGAACTGCACTTCGCACGCGCCGCTGAAAAACTACACATCGAGCAATCGCCGTTATCGCGCACCATTAAAGAACTAGAAGCTGATGTCGGCGAGCAGCTATTCATCCGTACTAGCCGCAGCACTCGATTGACACGGGCAGGGAAGCTTTTCCTCGAGCATGTTCCTCGCATCTTCACGGCCTTACAGCAGGCTCGCGATAGCGTTAAGGCAGCGGCCAATGGCTTTCATGGGCAACTGCGCATCGCTCTGTCTGACGGCATCACGCCTTCACGTTTACCGACGTTACTCGCGCTATGTCGGCAGGAGGAACCCGAAGTCGATTTGCGCCTTTTCGAGGTGCCGCTTTCTCAACAGATCAAGGGGCTACATGACGATCTATACGATGTTGGGTTTGCGCAGTGGAACAAAGTCGGCCAAGGTATCGTAGCCGAGGCGGCGTGGCGTGATGCGTTAATGGTGGCAGTGCCTGCGCGGCATCCATTGCTCAGGTACAAGCGCATTCCGCTTGAAGAGGTTCTGCGTCATCCACTAGTGCTTTGTGATCCTTCGATTTGCGAAGGGCATGCCCGGCAGGTTGACGGCATGCTTCAGCGAGCAGGCCTGGAACCGCTGATTGCAGAACGTGTTGCGTCCTTCGACCTAATGATGGCGCTAGTGGCAGCAGGCTTTGCCTTGGGTTTAGCCGGAGCGCCACATATCACAGGTAGCCGCGAACCCGGCGTAGTCGCCCGTTCGCTGGCAGGGCGAACTCCCATGCTCGTTACGTATGTGCTGTACCGCGAGGACGAGTTCACCGAATCGGTGACACGATTCAAACAGCGCGTCCACGCAATCGACTCTCCCGAAGGGACGGAAAAACCCACGTTTTAAACCCTATCTGCGAGAGGATGTCGGATCATGATTTTGAAGCTGATTGCCCCGTTCTTGCTGGTTGCTGCAATCACCGCCTGCGGCCCATCCGAGCCGTCGAACCAGGAAGCTATTGTGCCGACCGTCGAAGAGCTGGCCGCCGATCCCGAGCGCTTGAAGGAACTGCGCCTCCAGTGCAAGACCGAGCGCCCGACGATGGGCGACGTGCTGTGCAACCGGGTGGCCGAAGCGACGAACAAGCGCTTCTTCGGCGACGGCAAGGTGCCTTACACGCCATCGGAAACGCCGCCGAAGTTCTGACCGTTGGCGGCTTGCCGCATATCCTGTTTTTCTTTCTTAACACGCCGCAGCGCGCTCATGCCTGCGGCGTTCTTATTGGCTTTGTCCCTGCATGAAACCATGCTTTCTGCATCACCTTGCTGCCGATAACGGTCTTTGACCGGCACTGAACCGACACCGATCCTGACGTCTGCGGCACGCCTTCGTGCCGCGTTTTCCACGGGGAATCGGCGCAGGAGAAATCGGAGGCCAAGGTATGCAGGCTCAAGGTGTGTTGTTCGGGCAGATCGCCGCCGTGTTCGGCATCGTGATCGCCGGTGTGTGGGTTGCCACGCAATGGACAGCCGCAGCCTTGGGCTACCAACTACGCCTGGGCTCGCCCTGGTTCGACTTCCACGGCAAGCCGGTCTATTACCCGTGGAAGCTTTTCGAGTGGTGGTTCTTCTTCGATGCCTACGCGCCGCAGGTCTTCGACACCGGCGGCATGATCGCGGCAAGCAGCGGCCTGCTGGCCGTGGCGGTCGCCATCGCCATGTCGGTGTGGCGCTCGCGCCAGGCGCGCAAAGTGACGACCTATGGCTCGGCCCGCTGGGCCGATGCCGCCGACATTCGCAAGGCCGGGCTGACGCAGCCTGCTGGCGTCTTTCTCGGCCAGCATGACGGCCACTACCTGCGGCACGAAGGGCCGGAACACGTCCTGACCTTTGCGCCGACGCGCTCCGGCAAGGGCGTGGGCCTGGTGGTGCCGACGCTGCTGTCCTGACCGGCATCCGCCGTCATCCATGACATAAAGGGTGAGAACTGGCAGATCACCGCTGGCTGGCGCAGTCGATTCAGCCACTGCCTGCTGTTCAACCCGACCGATGCCAGTTCAGCGGCCTACAACCCGCTGCTGGAAGTAAGGCGCGGCGCGCATGAGGTACGCGACGTGCAGAACATCGCCGATATCCTGGTCGATCCCGAAGGCGCGCTGGAGAAACGCAACCACTGGGAAAAGACCAGCCACGCGCTGCTGGTCGGGGCGATCCTGCATGTGCTGTACGCGGGGGAAGACAAGACGCTGCGCGGCGTCGCCAACTTCCTCAGTGATCCGGCCAGCCCGTTCGAGCTGACCTTGCACCGGATGATGACGACCAAGCACCTGGGCGGTGCCCAGCATCCCGTCGTTGCATCCGCTGCCCGCGAAGTGCTCAACAAGTCGGACAACGAGCGGTCGGGCGTGCTGTCCACCGCCATGTCGTTCCTTGGTCTGTACCGTGATCCGACCGTGGCGGAAGTCACTTCGCGCTGCGACTGGCGCATCGGCGACCTGATCGCAGCAGAGTATCCGGTATCGCTGTATCTGGTAGTGCCGCCTTCCGACATTTCGCGCACCAAGCCGCTGATCCGGCTGATCCTCAACCAGATCGGCCGGCGGCTCACCGAATCGCTCGATGGCAGTGACGGTATCGAGCGCCGGCACAAGCTGCTGCTGATGCTCGATGAGTTCCCGGCGCTTGGCCGTCTGGACTTCTTCGAGACGGCGCTGGCCTTCATGGCGGGCTACGGCATCCGCAGCTTTCTGATCGCGCAGTCGCTCAACCAGATCGACAAGGCGTACGGGCAGAACCATTCGATTCTGGACAACTGCCATGTGCGCGTGACCTTCGCCACCAACGACGAACGAACCGCCAAGCGTATTTCAGAAACTTTGGGCACCGCCACTGAGTTGCGCGCCCAGCGCAACTACGCAGGCCACCGGCTTGCACCGTGGCTGGGGCACCTGATGGTGTCACGCCAGGAAACCGCACGTCCGCTGCTGACGCCGGGCGAAGTGATGCAACTACCGACCGATGAAGCGGTGGTGATGGTGTCCAGCGTCGCACCGATCAAGGCGAAGAAGCTGCGCTACTTCGCCGACGCCAATTTCAAACAACGGGTATTGCCCCCGCCTGTAGTAACGGCTGGCCCCTACGCCGATGTACCGCCTGCACGACCTGACGATTGGAGCGGCCTGGCAATACCCGCGGTTCCTGCGGCACCGGCCACGGCATCCGCCGATGACCTGGAGGCCTTGGGCTCGACTGACGACGGCGGCCCACGCCGCCAGCCCGAACTGTCGGAAGCCATCGCCTATGCCCCCGAGATGGACGCCCCGACCAGCGATCTGTCGCTGCTCGATGACGACGACATGCCCCCGGTGCTTCCCGACCAGCTCGACCCCGCACTGCAACGCACGGCGCGACTGGCTTCTCTCGACCCCAACGACGGAATCAACCTATGAGCCAATACCGATTGAACCTGTTCATTCAGCACGAGCACGCCAAGCGCCTGGACGAGCTAGCCACGAAGAAAGGCGTCTCGAAGTCCAGCATCGTCGCCGCTGCCTTGGCGTCCTGGCTGTCGCCCGATGCTGGCGACCAGCGTGAGGCCGCCATCGCCAAGCGGCTGGATCGTCTGTCGCGGCAGGCCGAGCGTCTGGAGCGTGACCAGAACATCCAGATCGAAACGCTGGCGCTGTTCATCCGCTACTACCTGACCGTCAGTACGCCGGTGCCCGAAGCCCATCAGGATGCGGCTCGCGCTCAGGGCAAGGCTCGTTTCGAGCAGTTCGTCGAACAGTTGGGTCGGCACCTGATGCGTGGCCGCAGCCTGGTGCGCGACGTGGTGGAAGAACTGCACCCCCAAGGTCGTGAGTTCGGCATGCGCATGGACGACGCGGCGGCGTTGGCCGAAGCCCATCAACGCACAGCGGAGCGTGCGTCATGAGTGCCGTTCCACAGACCCCGCCCGATCCACGCTCATCCGCTGAGGCGTCCCAGGATCGCCGCATCCAGATGCTGCGCACGGCGATGGGGCCGGTGATCGCTGCTGCGCTGGAAGACCCGGACGTTGTGGAGGTGATGCTTAACCCCGACCGGACATTGTGGGTGGATCGGCTGTCCTCTGGCCGTGCGCCGCTCGGCGTCGAACTGCCCGAGGCCGATGGCGAACGCATCATCCGCCTGGTGGCCGCCCACGTCGGTGCGGAGGTACATCGCGGCCAACCGCTCTTGACTGCCGAGCTGCCGGAGACGGGCGAACGCTTCGAGGGCATCTTGCCGCCCGCTGCACCTGGCCCGGCCTTTGCGCTGCGCAAGCGTGCCGTGAGCATCATCGGTCTGGATCGCTATGTGGCCGAAGGCATCCTGACTGCTGGGCAGGCCGAGTTTCTGCGTCACGCCGTGCGCGAGCGGCACAACATCCTAATCGCCGGAGGCACCAGTACCGGCAAGACCACGCTGGCCAATGCCTTGCTGGCCGAGATCGCCGCCACCGGCGACCGCGTACTGGTGCTCGAAGACACCATCGAACTGCAATGCGCTGCCCGTGACCATGTGCCGCTGCGCACCCGCGCAGGCGTGGTGTCGATGCAAGAGCTGGTGCGCGCCACGATGCGGCTGCGCCCGGATCGCGTGATCGTCGGCGAAGTGCGCGGCGGCGAAGCGCTGGATCTGGTGAAGGTCTGGGGCACTGGCCACCCCGGTGGCATCGCCACCATCCATGCCGGCTCCGCCTTGGGTGCGCTGCTGCGCCTGGAACAACTGATCCTCGAAGTGGCGGTGCATCCGCCCCGCGCCCTGATCGCCGAGGCGGTCAATGTCGTGATCCACATCGCAGGCCGTGGACGCAAGCGCCACGTCGAAACCATTTCTCGCGTCGTCGGTTTCGACGGCGAGGGCTACCGCCTGGCGGATGCGCTGGAAGCACCGTTCTCCGAGCTTCCGCCGGTTCCTCTTGCAGCCGCTGCCGCTGCGCCTTCCTCGATCCCTGACCAACCTGGAGAACTGCCATGACGCAGATGCACGTTCCTGCTTTCCGCTTTTCCGTAAATCCGCTTTCCCACCTGTCCAGCCTGGCACGACTGCGTAGCCTGGCCCGCCCCGCACGGCAAGGGCTGCTGCTGGCAGCGCTGCTGCTGTTCCTGGCCGGAACCGCGCAGGCGGCCGGTTCCTCGATGCCGTGGGAAGGCCCGCTGCAATCCATTTTGGAGTCGATCCAGGGGCCGGTGGCTCGCATCGTCGCGGTCATCATCATTATTGCGACGGGCCTGGCGCTGGCCTTCGGTGATACCAGCGGTGGCTTCCGCAAGCTGATTCAGATCGTCTTCGGCCTGTCCATCGCCTTCGCGGCTTCGAGCTTCTTCCTGTCGTTCTTTAGCTTCTCCGGCGGGGCCGTCGTATGAGCACGGCCACCGATCTTCCGGGGTTTGAAGTGCCGCTGCATCGCTCACTGACCGAGCCGATCCTGCTGGGCGGTGCGCCGCGCACCGTAGCGATCGCCAACGGCACGCTAGCCGCCGCCGTCGGGCTGGGCCTGCAACTGTGGATTCCCGGCGTGGTGATGTGGATCGTCGGCCATTCGCTGGCGGTTTGGGGGGCGCGTGTCGATCCGCAGTTCATGCAGGTCTTCGCCCGGCACATCAAACACAAGCCGCTGCTGGACGCATAGGGAGAAGCCGACATGCTGAACCTTGCCGAATACCGCCAGCGGCCAGCGCTCTTGGCCGACTGGTTGCCTTGGGCCGGGCTGATCGCGACGGGCGTGGTACTGAACAAGGATGGCTCGTTCCAGCGCACGGCACGCTTTCGCGGGCCGGATCTGGACAGCGCCACGCAAGGCGAACTAATAGCTACATCAGCGCGGCTGAACAACGCACTGCGCCGGCTTGGTTCGGGCTGGGCCTTGTTCATCGAAGCCGAGCGCCGCCCGGCAGCAGGCTATCCACGCTCCGAATTCCCGGAGCCGTTGTCATGGCTGGTGGATGAAGAACGCCGCGCGGCCTTCGAGGAATCCGGCCAGCATTTTGAGAGTGCCTATCACTTCACACTTGCCTATCTTCCACCAGAAGAGTCCCGCGCCCGCGCCGCCAAAATGCTCTATGAGAACCCGCCAGGCGATGGCGTGGACTGGCGTGGGCGGCTGGAAGCCTTCGTGGCGGAAACGGATCGCGTGTTCGACTTGCTCGACGGCGTGATGCCGGAAATCGCCTGGCTCGATGACAGCCAGACACTGAGCTACCTGCACGCCACGGTGTCCATGCGGCGCTACCGCGTCGGTGTGCCCGACGTGCCGTTCCATATCGACGCACTGTTGGCCGACTGCGCCCTGGTCGGTGGTCTGGCGCCCATGCTGGGCGACCAGCACCTGCGCGTGGTGTCGGTGCGAGGCTTTCCGACTTCGACGTGGCCAGGGATTCTGGACGACCTCAACCGCCTGGGCTTTGGCTACCGCTGGAGCACGCGCTTTTTGTGCCTGGACAAAGCTGAGGCGGAAAAAGAACTCGGCCGCCTGCGCCGCCAGTGGTTTGCCAAACGCAAGAACGTCGTCGCGCTGTTGCGCGAAACGATCTTCCAGCAGGAAAGCCCGCTGGTCGATACCGATGCTAGCAACAAGGCGGCCGACGCCGATGCCGCCTTGCAGGAACTGGGCAGCGATCAAGTCGCTTTCGGCTACCTCACCGTCACTGTGACGGTGCTCGATGCCGACCCGGCCGTAGCCGACGAGAAGCTGCGCATGGTGGAGCGCGTCATCCAGGGCCGGGGCTTCGTGACCATCCCCGAGACCCTCAATGCAGTCGATGCCTGGCTGTCGTCCATCCCTGGCAATGCCTATGCCAACGTGCGTCAGCCCATCGTCTCGACGCTGAACCTGGCGCACATGATGCCGCTGTCAGCGGTGTGGGCCGGGCCGGAGAAGAACGCGCATCTGGATGGCCCGCCGTTGATCGTCACCCGCACCGATGGCGCGACGCCTTTTCGCTTGGTCACGCACATCGGCGACGTGGGCCACACGCTGGTCGCCGGGCCGACCGGCATGGGCAAGTCGGTCTTGCTCGCTACGCTGGCGATGCAGTTTCGCCGCTATCCCGGCTCGCGCATCTTCGCCTTCGATATGGGCCGCTCCATGCGTGCCACAATCCTCGGGCTGGGCGGCGAGCATTACGACCTAGGCAATGACGGGGCGATTGCTTTCCAGCCATTGGCCCGCATCGACCAGGAGGGCTACCGCACCTGGGCCGCCGAATGGGTGGAAGGCCGCCTGCTGCATGAAGGTGTCTCCATTGGCCCGGACGAGAAGGCCGCGATCTGGTCGGCACTCGGCAGCCTCGCCGGCGCGCCGGTGGAGCAGCGCACGCTGACGGGCCTCTCGGTGCTGCTGCAATCGAACGCACTGCGCCAGGCGCTCGCGCCCTATGTGCTGGGTGGTGCCCACGGCAAGCTGCTGGACGCCGATTCTGATCGGCTGGGTTCCGGCAGCGTGCAGGGCTTCGAGATGGAAGAGCTGATGCACAGCAAGGCGGCAGTGCTGGCCGTGCTGGGCTACCTGTTCGCCCGCTTCGATGAACGCTTCGACGGCGCGCCCACGCTGTTGATCCTCGATGAAGCCTGGCTGTTCCTCGATGATCCGGTGTTCGCTGCCCGCATCCGCCAGTGGCTCAAAACGCTGCGCAAGAAGAACGTCAGCGTCATCTTCGCCACGCAGTCGCTGGCCGACATCAAGGATTCAAGTATTGCACCGGCAGTGATCGAAAGCTGCGCCAGCCGGATTTTTCTCCCTAACCCACAGGCGACCGAGCCTCAGATCCGCACGATCTACGAGGGCTTCGGCCTCAACAGCCGCCAGATCGAGATCGTGGCGACCGCGCAGCCCAAGCGTGACTACTACTACCAATCGCGCCTGGGCAATCGCCTGTTCGACCTCGACCTGGGGCCAGCAACTTTGGCCTTCGCCGGGGCATCCACTCCGCAAGACCAACGCGACATGGATCGCGTGCTGCTGGACGCAGGCACACCGGGCTTCGCCGGTGCCTGGCTGCGTCATCGTGGCCTCGATTGGGCCGCTGATCTGCTGCCGTCCTCGCCGGCGGCAGCGTCCTTCCTCGCTTCTCAACCCCAGGAGGTTTCACCATGAAAACCCAACCCCGTTTGCGGTCCGTCTCGCTCGCCGCCGTGCTGTCGGCATCGCTGCTGGCCGTGCAGCCTGCATCCGCGCTGACGGTGTTCGACCCGTCCAACTTCGTGCAGAACACGCTGACCGCCGTGCGCACGCTGGAGCAGATCAATAATCAGATCAACCAGCTTCAGAACGAAGCGCAGATGCTGATGAACCAGGCGCGCAATCTGACGAATCTGGACTTCAACATCGTCAATCGCCTGCGCTCGACGCTGGCGACCACCGAGCGGCTGATCGCCGAGGCTCGCGGCCTGGCCTACGACGTGCAGAGCATGGATGCCACCTTCGCCCGGCTGTACCCGGAGCAGTACGCCGCGACCGTCAGCGGCGACCAGATGCTGCGCGACGCGCAGGAACGCTGGAAGAACACCTTGAACGGCCTGCATACCGCGATGCGGATGCAGGCGCAGGTGTCGCAGAACCTGGCGCAAGACGAAAGCGCGCTGTCCGACCTGGTCAGCCAGAGTCAGTCCGCCACCGGCGCACTGCAAGCCATGCAGGCGACCAATCAGCTTCTGGCCTTGCAGGCCAAGCAGTCGATCCAGGCGCAGCAGCTCCAGATCACGCAGGAACGCGCCGCCGCGCTGGAACTGGCACGCCAAGCAGCGGCTGTCGAACGCGGCCGGGAAGTGACGCGCCGCTTCCTAGGCGACGGCACGCCATACACGCCGCAGCGCGTGGATTTCTACGGCAACTGACGGGAGACGGCCATGCGATGCGTTTCCTTGCTGCTGCCCGTGCTGCTGGTCGCTTGCAGCCAGCAGCCGACCGAAGACCTGGCCGCAGCCTTGGCTGCCAATCCCGCGCGGCTCAAGGTTTTGCGTGCGCAGTGTGCAGCCGACCGGGCTACGGCAGGCGAAGACGCTTGCCTGGCTGCGGCTGAAGCCTTCCGGCGGCGCTTCTTCGCCGGTGAAACCGGGCCTGACGAGTTCCACACGCTGGCCGATCTGCCGCCGATCCCACCGAGCTTCGACACACCCATCAGTGACCAGGACGCCATGCCCTTCGAGGGGGACGTGCCATGAATGACGTGACAGTGATCGACCGATTCCTCGCTACCTTCTCGCGCTACATCGACTCGGGCTTTGGGCTGCTGCAGGGCGAAGTCGCGTTCCTGACCGCCACGCTGATCGTCATCGACATGACCATCGCTGGGCTGTACTGGGCGATGAGCCACGCCACCGGCCAGGGCGATGACTTGATCGCAAAACTGCTGCGCAAGGTGCTTTACGTCGGCGCCTTCGCCTACATCATCAACAACTTCAACTGGCTGGCCAGCATCGTCTTCCGCTCGTTCGCGGGCCTGGGCCTAACGGCCAGCGGCTCGACGATGAGCATGGGCGAATTTCTGCAACCGGGCCGCCTGGCCAAGACCGGCATCGACGCGGCAGCGCCGATTCTTGAGCAGATCAGCGACATGGCGGGCTTCCCCGAGGTGTTCGTGAACATGACGCCCATCGTGGTCATGTTCCTGGCCTGGGCCGTGGTGATCCTGTGCTTCTTCGTGCTGGCGATCCAGCTTTTCATCACGTTGATCGAGTTCAAGCTGACCACGCTGGCGGGCTTCGTGCTGGTGCCTTTCGCCTTGTGGAACAAGACCTCGTTCCTCGCCGAAAAGGTGCTGGGCAACGTGGTGTCCTCGGGCATCAAGGTGCTGGTGCTGGCCGTCATCGTTGGCATCGGCTCGGGCCTGTTTGCCGAGTTCCAAGTGCATCCGGCCGAGCCGTCCATCGACCATGCGGTGGTCATCATGCTGGCCTCGCTCACGCTGCTGGCGTTGGGGATCTTCGGGCCGGGCATTGCCACCGGGCTGGTATCCGGTGCACCGCAGCTTGGCGCAGGCGCGATGGCTGGTGCTGCGATTGGTGCCGCAGGCGCGGCGGTTGCCGTAGGTGCCGCAGCCACCGGCGTGGGCGGTGCTGTGATGGCCGGTGCGCGCATGGCACCGGCTGCCGCCAAGCTCGCCGGGTCTGGTGCGCGGGCTGCAACCTCGGCGGCTGGCAGCGCGAAGTCGGCTTTCCAGGCCGGTTCCGCCGCTGCGGGCGGCGGAGCCAAGGGCGCGATGGCCGGGCTGGGCAGTGTTGCCAAGGGCGGCGCACAGGCCGCTGGCCAGCGCGCTGGTGCTGGCATCAAGGCAGCAGCGGCCAAGGCTGCAGCGCCATTCAAAGCAGGCTGGCAAGGCTCTGGTGCCGATGGCGGCTCAGGCGGTGGCACTGCGGGGCCAGCCGCCGCAGGCGATGCCGCTGGCAACACAGCCAACGCGCAAAAACAAGAGCAGCCCGGTTGGGCCAAAAACCTGCAACGCCGCCAACGACTCATCCAGGCCACCACTACGGCCGCGCACACGCTGCGCGGTGGCGACGGCGGCGGTTCGGGCCAAGGCCCGAGCCTGCGGGATTCCGATAGCTGACTTTCAAGGAGAACTCCATGCGATTCAAACGACCGCAGGTGCGCTATGCCGATACGCCGCAGCCTGCCACTCCGTATCAAGCCGCTGCCCAGGTGTGGGACGAGCGCATCGGCTCGGCCCGCGTGCAGGCCAAGAACTGGCGGCTGATGGCCTTCGGCTGCCTGGTGCTCGCATTGCTGATGGCCGGCGGCCTGGTGTGGCGCTCGGCCCAATCCATCGTCACGCCCTATGTCATCGAGGTCGATCAGTCCGGCCAGGTGCGCACCGTGGGCGAAGCGGCCACGCCGTATCGGCCCACCGATGCGCAGACGGCACACCACATCGCGCGCTTCGTGACGCTGGTGCGCTCGCTGTCCATTGACCCCATCGTCGTGCGCCAGAACTGGCTCGATGCTTACGACTACACCACCGATCGTGGCGCGGCGGTGCTCAACGACTATGCGCGGGTGAATGACCCGTTTGCCCGCATCGGCAAGGAATCGGTGACGGTGCAGATCACCAGTGTGGTTCGCGCCAGCGAGGCGTCGTTCAACGTGCGCTGGACAGAGCGCCGCTACGTCAATGGCGCGGCGACCGGGCTGGAGCGATGGACGGCGGTGGTGTCCATCGTGCAGCAGACCCCGCGCACCGAAGAACGCCTGCGCCGCAACCCGCTGGGCATCTACGTCAATGGCTTGTCGTGGAGCCGTGAACTGGATTCTTCTGAAGGAGCCAAACCATGAATGCACGTTTCCGTAAAACCGCATTGCCGGTGATCCTGCTGGCATCGACTGTCCTGTTTGCGGGCTGCGCCACGCAGGGCAAGCCGCCGCCGGTGATCTCGCTCGATGAGCCGGTGCAGGCTCAGCCATTGCCCGAGCCGCCCACGCCCATCGAAGTGGTGGCAGTGCCCGAACCGTTGGCATTGCCCGGACAGTTGAAACCGCTGCCGGACGTTGATGCGACCCCGGCTTCACCGGAGCCTGCCGACGAGAAGGTGCGCGTTTCGCGTGCCAATGCCGAGGCGCGCATTGCGCCGACCCGTGAGGGCTACGTCAATGCGATCCAGGTCTGGCCCTTCACTGACGGCGCGCTGTATCAGGTCTATGCGTCCGTGGGCCGCGTGACCGTGATCGCGCTCCAGCCCGGCGAGGAACTGGTGACGGTCGCTGCGGGCGATACCGTGCGCTGGATCGTGGGCGACACCTCCAGCGGCAGCGGGGCCGATCTGCGCGTCAATGTGCTGGTCAAGCCTATCCGTTCCGGGTTGAAGACCAATCTGGTCATCACCACCAGCCGCAGGACGTACCTGCTGGAACTGACTTCGACCGACAAGGCATGGATGGCGTCCGTGTCCTAGGACTATCCCAAGGATCGAATGCTGGCCTTGCAGCGCCAGGCCCAAGCCGCCAACGCTGCCGCGCCGGTCGATGCAGGCTTGTCGCTGGAGAACATCCGGTTTCGCTATGCAATCAGCGGCAGCAATCCACCGTGGAAGCCGCTGCGCGCCTTCGACGATGGCGAGAAGGTCTATATCCAGTTTCCTGCAGGCATCGCCCAGGGCGAGCTGCCGCCGCTGTTTGTCATCGGCGCGCAGGGCCATGGGCAACTGGTGAACTACCGCTTCCGGTCGCCGTACTACATCGTGGATCGGCTGTTCGGTGCGGCCGAACTGCGCCTAGGGGCCGACAAGGGCGACGTGGTGCGCATCGAGCGCACGGATGGCATTGCTGGGAGGAACTGAGCATGAGCCAGGACGATACCCCCGACCTTGACGCGCCGCAGGCGGACAAGGTGGCACCCGAGGCGGTGGCGCTGCGCGCCCAACCGCGCCCGGTCACGCGCCTGAACCGGCGCACGCTGGCCATCCTCTCCGGCGGGCTGTCGGTCGGCCTGATGGGCGCACTGATCTGGTCGCTGCAACCGCAGCAACGCAGCGCGAGCGAGTCTACCGAGCTGTACAACGTGGATCGCGTGTCCAAGTCGGAAGGGCTGGATGCGCTGCCGACGGACTATTCCAAGCTGCCAGCGCTGCCGCCCGACGTGCCGGAGCTCGGGCCACCGCTGCCGGGCGATTTAGGGCCAGCCATCGTCAATTCGCAGCAGCCAGTTGCCGCCACCTATGCCGCGCCCGGCTACGACCCCAACGATGCGCTACGCAAGGAAGAAGAAGCAGCGGCAGCTTCATCGGTGTTCTTCCGCACGGGTTCCCCGCAGGCTGCGCCCGTGGCGCAGTCGCAGGTCGCTGCCGCGGCAGGCTTCGCTGCCAATGCCGCTTTCGATCCGCTGGCCGCTGGCCCAGCCTCGACGGCGGCCCAGCCTGCTGATCCGACTGCCGTGCAGAACCGGCAAGACCAGAAAGAGGCGTTCCTGACAGGCGGCTCTAGGGAAACCCGTAACTCCGGCAACCTGCAAATGCCCGCATCGCCGTACCAAGTCATGGCAGGAACGGTGATCGCAGGTGCGCTGGTGACGGGCATCAAGTCAGACCTGCCGGGCGACGTGATCGCCACGGTGACGGAGCCGATCTACGACACGGCCACAGGCAAGTTCCTGCTGATCCCGCAGGGTTCGCGCATCCTGGGCAAGTACAACAGCCAGGTCAGCTACGGCCAGAGCCGCGTGCAGGTGGTGTGGAACCGCATCATCCTGCCGGACACGTCTTCGCTCACGCTCGACAACCTGATCGGCACCGACCCGGCGGGCTATGCCGGTCTGGAAGACGACGTGGACTGGCATTGGGATCGGATTTTTGCCGGTGCCGTGCTGACGACGCTGCTGGGCGTCGGTGCCGAACTGGCCGCACCCGAGAACCGCCAGGACGGTGATCGCGTCATCATCGCCGGGCGCGACAGCCTGCAGGACACGGTGAACCAAGTCGGCCAGGAAGTGACCCGGCGCAACCTCAACATCCAACCCACGCTGACCAGCCGTCCCGGCTTGCCAGTGCGCATCATCGTGAACCGCGATCTGGTGCTGCGGCCCTATCAGCCGCTGTTCTTCAACAAGGGGACTTCGCGATGAGCTCGACCAGGAAACTGCGGCTGGGGCCGCTGCCCAAGACCGAAAGCGTCAAGCTGACCTTCGCTTGCTCGGCCAGCTTGAAAGCCGATCTCGACCGCTACGCCGCGCTGCATGCGCAGGCGTATGGCGAGGCGGTCGATGCCTCGACGCTGATCCCGCACATGCTGGAGGCGTTCATGGCGGGGGATCGGGGATTCAGGAAAGGAAACGCCAACAAGTCCTTGCCGCCGAACCCAAGCTGAAGGTGCACCGGAACCAGATTGACCATCACTCGAACGCGCAGCCCAACGCTGCGCGTTCTTCGTTCTGGATAGGCTGCGAGGGAATGGGCTAAAGTGACCTAGCAGGCCTGCCAGTTCTTGGCAATCTCCATCGCTACAACGCGACTCGGCTTGCTTTCTACAGGCTCTTATGTGGCCCCCAGTCCACAACACCGCATCCCCTGCAAGCGGCATAAAACAGAGCTAACCTATTGCCCCATATATGGTTTCAAGCCTCCCGTGTTTTGCACGAAAGGCTTGACGCTGGCCATTTTTTATTCCTCGCCTGCGTGCAGATGCGCGTCTTCGCCCGAGCAGATCGCGAGCGCAAAGGCCTCGCGTCGGCCCGCAGCATGTGGGCAAATGTCCCCGGCGCATTTTCGCACCTCTGCGCACCGATAACCCCTGCACGCCGGGTGGATGCCCTTGCGTGCGAAGTGAAGGAGGAGGTGACGGCCACCGGCCGCCGCCGGGGGACATTCGCACGCAAGGGCATCCGACCGGCGCGACACGGAAAAACGCACGCACCTGCGCACAGGCAGCCCCAGCCCGAGCGATGCCATGCCAGTGCGGATACCTCCCCATGACGTCCCCACCTGCCCACCAGGCACGGTGCCGTCATCCGCACACCGCTGCGTGCCGATAACCCCTCAACGCCGGGTGGATGCCCTTGCGTGCGAAGTAAAGGAGGAGGTGACGGCCACCGGCCGGCGCCGGGGGACATTCGCACGCAAGGGCATCCGCCCGGCGCCACACGGAAAACGCACGCACCTGCGCACAGGCAGCCTCAACCCGAGCGATCCCATGCCAGTGCGGATACCACACCCGGACGTGTCCCACCTGCCCACCAGGCACGGTGCCGTCGTCCGCACACCGCTGCGTGCCAATAACCCCTGCACGCCGGGCGGATGCCCTTGCGTGCGAAGTAAAGGAGGAGGTGACGGCCAACGGCCGGCGCCGGGGGACATTCGCACGCAAGGGCATCCGACCAGCGCCACACGGAAAAACGCACATACCTGCGCGAAGGGGCAAACACCGCCACCCGGAAACCAGCTGCGCCTAGGCCACCGCCGCCGACTCCGCCCGCGGCAGCTCGAACACGAACGTCGCCCCTGCCTCACTGTCGCGCAGCGCGATGCTGCGGCCATGCAGCTGCACGATACGCTGCACGATCAGCAGCCCCAGGCCACCGTTCTCGCCCCGTCGCGCCCCCAACGCAGCAGGCGCCTGGAACAGCTGCGCACGCACCGCAGCAGCAACGCCGGGACCGTCATCAGAGACGATCACCTCCACGCTGTCAGCCACCGCGCGCAGCCGCACCTCGATCCGCCCTCCCTCCGGCGCATGGCGCAGGGCGTTGTCGAGCAGGTTGGTCAGCACCCGCTCCACCAGACCCAGGTCCGCACGTACCAGCGGCAACCCCTGCGGGAAATCCGCGTGCAACTGCTGGCCGCGCGCCTGCGCCGCCAGCTCGAACTTCTGCAGCACGTCCTGCAGCAGCTCGGGCAGCGCGAACACCTCCCACTCCAGCCGCACCTCGCCGTGTTCCAGGCGTGCCAGCTCGAACAGCGCGCGCGCCAATCGCCCGACCTTCGCACTCTGCGCCAGGGCAATACCCAGATAGCGCCGGCGCTCCTCCGGCGACAGCGTCGCGTCCTTCAACGCCATCGTCTCAAGGTAGCCATGCAGTGAAGACAGCGGCGTGCGCAGATCGTGCGAAATGTTGGCCACCAGCTCGCGCCGCTGCAGGTCCTGCTGGCGCAGCTGCTGCCACTGCTCCCCCAACCGCTGCGCCATCTGCGCATGCGCATGTTCGAGGATGACCAGTTCATCGCGCTCGCCCGGCCGCAGCGGGCCGGGCGGCGGCAGCGGCGTCGGCGCATCGATGTCGAATGCCTGGATGCGACGTGTCAGGCGACGCAGCGGCCGGGTCACCCAGTAGAACGCCACCAGCCCGGCCAGCAGGCCCAGGCTGCCCACCAGCATCACCGACCACAAGGTCGTGTTCCACTGGTTGCTGGCGGCGAGGTCGTCGGCGAGCATCTGCCGGTGCTCGCCCACCAGCACCACGTAGACGTAGCCGGCCTGCCGCCCCTGCACCACCAGCGGCGCCACGCTGAACACCTTGCGACCCTCGCTACTGCGCGGATCGTCGCCCAGGATCGGCAGCGGCGCGCCCGCCAGCAGACGGCGCAGCGGTGCCACGTCCACGCGGTTGCGCATCAGGTGCCCGCTGGGTGCGTCGTGGCCGAGAATGCGACCCTGGTCGTCCAGCAGGTACACCTCGACGCTGGGGTTGACCGCCATCAGTTGCCCGAACAGCGCACGCACCGCCGCATCGCGCATGCCGCTGGTATCCATCAGCTCACTGCGCTGCGCGATGTGCTCGGCCAGCCCCAGCGACAGCCGCTGCACGACTTCCTGCTCGTGCCGTGTGTTCGAGCGCATCTGCAGCGCCAGCAGCGCCATGCAGCACATCAGCATCAGCGCCGCGATCACCGCCGCCAGCTTCTGCCACAGGTTCGGCCGGATCATGCCGCCGCCCCGGCCGGGTCCACCAGCTTGTAGCCCCGGCCCCAGACCGTCAGCAACCGCCGCGGGTTGGCCGGATCGGTTTCGATCTTGCTGCGCAGGCGGTTGATGTGAGTATTGACCGTATGCTCATAGCCATCGTGCTGGTAGCCCCAGACCTGGTTGAGCAGTTCCATCCGCGCGAACACCTGGCCGGGATGGCGTGCGAAGAACAGCAGCAGGTCGAACTCGCGCGGCGTGAGTTCCAGCGGCTTGCCATCCACGTCGGCAGTACGCGCGACCGGATCCAGCTGCAGTCCTCCCAGCTCGATGGCACCTGCATCGATGCGCGCGTTCTGCGCCATGGCCTCGGCGCGACGCAGCAGGGCACGCACGCGCGCCACCAGCTCCGGCATGGAGAATGGCTTGGCCAGATAATCGTCGGCGCCGAGTTCCAGGCCGACGATACGCTGGGTTTCGCTGCCGCGTGCACTGATGATGATGATCGGGACGTAACGCGCCATCGCCCGTGCACGCTGGCAGACCTGCAGGCCATCGACGCCGGGCAGCATCACGTCCAGCACCAGCGCGTCCCACGGGCCTTCCTGTTCGAGCAGGCGCAGCCCGCCATCACCGCTGTCGGCGTGGGCGACCTCATACCCCTCATCGCCCAGGTGCATGCGCAGCAGGTCGGCGATGTGGGCATCGTCTTCAACGATCAGGACACGTTTCGGGGACATCGGCAGCTCGGGCCAGGGGGGAGGCTGAGCGCATTGTGGCGCGGGATCGCCGCCGATACCTCACGAAAAATTGAATCCTGCGTGAGGATTCGTTGACCAGGGCAGGCGCAGCATGGCCCCGTCGCCCCTTCCCGGAGTCCGCCATGCCCCTCACCCGCCGCCATCTGCTGGGTCTGGGCGGTATCGCCACCACCGCCGGCCTGCTCGGTCTCGGGGCCTGCAGCCGCGCCGCGCCAGCGGCAGCAGAAACGCGCCCTGCGCGACAGTTCGAGATCATGCGCAGTGATGCTGACTGGCGCCAGCGGCTGACCCCGGCCCAGTACGCAGTGCTGCGCCAGCAGGCGACCGAACGCCCTTGGAGCAGCCCGCTCAACAAGGAACACCGGCAAGGCACGTTCACCTGTGCCGGATGTGCGCTGCCGCTGTTCTCTTCGTCCACCAAGTTCGAGAGCGGTACTGGCTGGCCCAGCTTCTGGGCACCTTTGCACAACGCTATCGGTGAGGACCGCGACGTCACCTTTGGCATGCTGCGGGTGGAAGTGCATTGCCGCCGCTGCGGCGGCCATCTGGGCCATGTCTTCAACGACGGCCCACGCCCTACCGGCCTGCGCTACTGCATGAACGGCGCGGCGCTGGCCTTCCAGCCCGGACCTGCCGCGCATGACAGCGATGCGGGCTGGCGCGTGCCGGTGGGATCGTCCCCTGCTTCTGGAGCCCGATGATGCTGCTGTTGCTGCTTGCCTATCTTGGCGGTGTGCTGACCCTGCTCAGCCCCTGCATCCTGCCGGTGCTGCCGTTCGTATTCGCGCGTGCTGACCGCCCGTTCCTGCGCAGCACCCTGCCGCTGCTGCTGGGCATGGCGCTGACCTTCACCCTCGTCGCCAGCCTGGCGGCGGTCGGCAGCCAGTGGGTGGCGCAGGCCAACCAGATCGGTCGCTGGATCGCCCTGCTGCTGATGGCGCTATTCGCGGTGGCGTTGCTGTGGCCCGCACTGGCAGACCATCTGCTGGCGCCGTTGCAGCGTGTCGGCGCGCGGTTGAGCGCACGCGCGGACGCTGCCGATGCCGCCGGGCGCGGCGGTGCCTGGACGTCGCTGCTGATCGGCATCGCCACCGGCCTGCTGTGGGCGCCGTGCGCGGGCCCGATCCTTGGCCTGGTACTGACCGGGGCTGCGCTGCATGGCGCCAGCGCCAGCACCAGTACGCTGCTGCTTGCCTACGCGCTGGGTGCGGTCACCGCGCTGGCATTGGCGGTCTGGATCGGCGGCCGGGTGTTCCGCGCCCTGCAGGCACGGCTGGGGCTGGGCAATCTGCTCCGCCGCGTGCTCGGCGTCGCTGCGCTGCTGGCGGTCGTGGCCATTGCCCTGGGCTGGGACACCGGCCTGCTGACCCGGCTGTCCACCGTCAGCACCGCGCGTATCGAGCAGGGCCTGCTCGATGCGGTACCCGGCGCGCAGCCTTCCGCTCCACCGATGATGATGATGGGCCCGGCCACTGCAGGCAGCGAGGCACCGCTGCCGGTGGAAGGCACGCTGCCCGCCCTGGACGGCGCCACCGGCTGGCTCAACAGCCCACCGCTGGACGCCACCCAGCTGCGCGGCAAGGTGGTTCTGATCGACTTCTGGACCTATTCCTGCATCAACTGCCTGCGTGCGATGCCGTTCGTGCACGAGTGGCAGCGGCGCTACCGCGATCACGGCCTGGTGGTGATCGGCGTGCACACCCCCGAGTTCGCCTTCGAACGCGACCCGCGCAACGTCATGAAGGCCGTGCAGCAGTTGAAGGTCGACTATCCCGTCGCGCTGGACAACCAGTACGCGATCTGGCGTGCGTTCAACAACCGCTACTGGCCCGCGCACTACTTCGTCGATGCGCAGGGCAACATCCGCGGCCATCAGTTCGGCGAGGGCAACTATGCGCGTTCGGAGCAGGTGATCCGCCGCCTGCTGGCCGAAGCCGGCCAGACCCGGCTGCCACCGCCGGCCGATCCGGCCGCAGCGGACCTGAAGGGCGTGGCCGCGCAGGCGGACATGGGCAACCTGCGCTCGCCGGAGACCTACCTGGGGCATGCGCGCGCCGAGCAGTTCGCCTCGCCAGGCGGGCAACGTGCGGACACGGCATTCGACTACGCGCTGCCACCCGCGCTGGCGCTGAACCAGTGGGGCCTGTCCGGCCGCTGGATCATCGACGACGAGGCGGCACGGCTGCAGCAGCCCGGAGGACGCATCGCCTTCCAGTTCCATGCCCGCGATCTGCATCTGGTGCTCGCGCCACGCCAGGACGGCACGCCGGTGCGCTTCCGCGTCTGGCTGGATGGTCGGCCGTTGCCCGCGGCCGACGCCGGCAGCGACGTTGGCAGCGATGGCAGCGGCGTGATCGACGAACACCGTCTGTACCAGCTGGTGCGCCAGCGCGGCGCCGTCGCGCCACACCGCTTCGAGATCGAATTCCTCGATGCCGGCGCCCAGGCCTACGCCTTCACCTTCGGTTGATCCGGGAGGACACGATGAAGATTTCGTTCGAACAGGGGATCGCCGCCGGCATTGCCGGGCTGGTCGCTACCGCATTGATTGCCGGGGTACTGCTGGTTGATCACGGTGCCATCGCCGCGCCGCTCGAGCGCAGCGCACAGGTGCAGGTGTTGCCTGCGCCCACCGGTGAAGCCGCATTCCGCGATGACGGCACGCACGCCAGCGTAGTGTTTGCCGGCGGCTGCTTCTGGGGCGTGCAGGGCGTGTTCCAGCACGTCAAGGGCGTGAGCAACGCAGTCTCGGGCTACGTCGGCGGCAGCGCGGCGGATGCGCGCTATGAGCGTGTCAGCAGCGGACGCACCGGCCACGCCGAGGCGGTGAAGGTCGACTACGACCCGCGCCAGGTGAGCTACGGCCAGCTGATGCAGGTGTTCTTCTCGGTGGTGCATGACCCGACCCAGCTCGACCGGCAAGGCCCGGACCATGGCAGCCAGTACCGCTCGGCGATCTTCGTCGATGATCCCCGCCAGCAGGCGGCCAGCCGTGCCTACATCACCCAGCTGGGCCAGGCCGGAAGCTATCGCGCGCCCATCGTCACCCAGGTGGGGAGCGGCCAGCGCTTCTATCCGGCCGAGAGCTACCACCAGAACTACATGAGCAACTATCCGCAGGCGGCCTACATCCGCTACTACGATGCTCCGAAGCTGGCAGCACTGGGCAGGCAGTTCCCTGCCCTGTATCGCCGGGATCCGGTGCTGGTGCCGATGCGTTGACTGCATGGTGCGCCAGCCCATGCAAAAAAAAGGGCGGGCGGCCATCCCGCCGCGCGCCCTTGAAATATCGGCGGGCACCGATCAGGCCCTGCCGACGAGGACATGCTAGGCTCGGAGTCCTCATGGGTACAGCACCAGATGCGGCCGGAACCGATGGATACAGATCAACGCAGCAGCGCGTCCGCTCCTCGCTACCAGCGGCTGTCCGATGAGCTGGCCGAGGCCATCCAGGGAGGGCGCCTGCCGGTCGGCAGCCGCCTGCCATCGCTGCGGCAGATGGCAGCACAGCGTCAGCTCAGCCTCAATACGGTGATCGCCGCCTACCGCCAGCTGGAAGACGCCGGCCTGGTGGTTCCGCGGCCAAAGGCAGGTTTCGAAGTGGCGCCGCGACTGTCAGTGCCGCAACGGTCGCTGCGCGATGCGCCGTCGGCCCCCACCGCGCCGTTGCAGCAGGTGCTGATGGCACGCGTGCTGGAGGCGCAACGCCGTTCCGGGGTGATCGACCTCGCCTTCGCCGGGCCACGCGGGCGCCAGTTCTATCCTGGCGCCCAGCTGGCCCGGCACACCGCCCAGGTATTGCGCCACGGCCAGCAGACGGTCGAAACCTACGCACGCCCCAATGGCTCGCCGCGGCTGCTGGCGCAGATCGTGCGGCGCGGCCCGCGCATGGGCCTGCACACGCACAGCGATCGCCTGCTGCTGACCCACGGTGCGATGGAGGCGCTGCAGCTGGCACTGCGTGCGGTGACCCAGCCCGGCGATTCAGTGGGTATCGAAGCACCGTCGTACTTCAACCTGTATCCGCTGCTGGCCAACCTGGGCCTGCAGGCCATCGAACTGCCGACGCATCCGCAACAGGGCCTGGACGTCGATGCGTTGGAGGCGATGCTGGAGCACACACCGCTGGCCGCGCTGGTGCTGATGCCGACCGTGCACAATCCATTGGGCTGCACCATGCCGGTGGCGGCCAAGCAGCGTCTTGCCGAGCTGGTCAACGCGCGGCAGCTGCCGCTGATCGAGGATGCCGTGTACGCGGAACTGCAGTTCTGCGAGCCACCTGCGCCGCTGCTGAAGGCCTTTGACCGCGACGGCTGGGTGATGGTGGTCGGCGGTTTCTCGAAGACGCTGGCCCCGGACTATCGCATCGGCTGGCTCGACGGCGGGCGCTTCGCTGAACGCATCGCCCTGCTGAAGTTCCAGTCCACGGGCGGCGAGCCGCAGCTGCTGGGTGATGCCGTGGCCGCGTACCTGGAAGGGAGCGGATACGAACATCACCTGCACCGCATGCGGCGCCTGTATCGCGAGCAGGTGGGACGGCTGCGCCAGCTCGTGGCCGAGCATTTCCCGCCTGGCACACGCGCCACGGAACCACAGGGTGGCTTCCTGCTGTGGCTGGAACTGCCGGGCGTGGACACCCGCGCACTGTTCGAGCGGGCGCTGGAAGAGGGCATCGTGTTCATGCCCGGCCAGGTGTATTCGCGCGGTCCGCGCTACCGGCACTGCCTGCGGCTGTCGTGCTGCCAGACCTTCGACGCACGTTTCATCGCTGCCGTGGAGCGCCTGGGCGCCCTCGCGCGGGAGCTCGCGGCCGGTTGATCGCAGCGGGTCGCAGGCTCCGCTCTACGGGAACTCAGCCCTCATGCAGGTGCATCGCCAGGGCCTGAGCATCGGCGCCCGGCAGGTGCGGCAGCCGTCCCCAGCATGGCATCGGCAACCGCTGCACCAGCGTGGCCACGTTCTCGTCCTGGCGCTGCATGGCCGGATCGATGTGATTGCCGATCCAGCCCAGGCACTCCACGCCGCTGGCCTGCAAGGAGTGCGCGGTCAATCTCGCGTGGTTGACGCAGCCCAGCCGCAGGCCGACCACCAGCACGACCGGCAGACGCAGTGCCCGCACGATGTCGAGCTGGTCCAGGTGGACGGAGACCGGCGCCAGCCATCCCCCTACGCCTTCCACCACCACCACGTCGGCGGTGGCACGCAGGCGCTCGAACGCGGCGACGATCGGTGCCAGGGCGATGTCCACCCCGTCCTCGGCCGCCGCCAGTTCGGGAGCGATCGGCTGCCGCAGGGCATAGGGATTCACGTCGACGTAGTCCGGCACCGGCCGACTGGCCGCCTGCAGCGCCAGCGCATCTTCGTTGCGCAGGCCCTGCCCCAGATCCTGGCTGCCACTGGCCACAGGCTTCATTCCGACCGCTCGCAGGCCACGCCGGCGCAGGGCGTGCAGCAGCGCGGTGCTGGCCGCCGTCTTGCCGATCTCGGTATCGGTGCCGGTGACGAACAGCGCGGATGGCAGGGCAGCGGGCAACGGCATCAAAGGCTCCAGCGGGGCAACAGAGCGTGCATTATCGCTGGCCCGGCACGCTTGCTAGACTGCGGTCATGTTCGCCAATGCCTCGCTCACCGGCAGCAAGCCGGAACAATACGCTCAGTTGCTTGAACAGGCCCGTGGCCTGGTCCATGGAGAGTCCGACCGCATCGCCAACGCGGCCAATCTCTCGGCGCTGGTCTTCCACGCCCTGCCCGACCTGAACTGGGTGGGCTTCTATCTCTACGATGGCCAGGAGCTGGTGGTCGGCCCGTTCCAGGGGCTGCCGGCCTGCGTGCGCATTCCGCTGGACAAGGGCGTGTGTGGTGCCGCGGCCCGCCAGCGCGTGACCCAGCGCGTCGACGATGTCGATGCCTTTCCGGGCCACATCGCCTGCGACTCGGCCTCCCGCTCGGAACTGGTCGTTCCGCTGCTGCGCGGCGATGAACTGATCGGAGTCTTCGACATCGACAGCCCGAAGACCGGTCGCTTCGATGCAGATGACCAGGCCGGACTGGAAGCCATCGCGCGCGTCTTCGTCGAGGCGTTGGGATGAGTGCGCCGAAGCTGCGCAACATCGGTCCGAAAAGTGCGGCGTGGCTGCGCCAGGTCGGTCTGCGCAGCCGTGACGATCTGGCCGCCGTCGGCGCGGTGGGTGCCTTCGTCAAGGTCAAGCGCGCCGGCTTCAAGCCCAGCCTGAACCTGCTCTACTCGCTGGAAGGCGCCCTGCTGGACTGCCATTGGCAGGAACTGGGCGAGCCGCAGCGCGAGGCGCTGGTGCAGGACTACGAAGCGCGCATTGCCGCGCACCCGCTGAAGGCGGCCGGCCCGGCCTCGGGGCCGGTGCACGAGCAGCGTTTCGACGCAGACGACGACGCAGAAGAAATCGTGGCCGGAAGCGCCGACGAGGACTGATCGGCGCAGGCCGGATCAGGGCTGCTGCAGCTCCAGCAGCTCGCCCACCAAGCCTGCCTCGCCACGCTCCAGCCTGACCCGCAGGCGCGTGCCATGGTCGATGCGCAGCGCCCAGCACAGCGACATCGGCAGGCCGCAGACCTGTGACAGCACCATGCGCAGCGGGCCACCGTGGCTGACCACGACGGTCGGCAGCGGGTCGTCATCGTCGAGCAGGCGGTCGAGCGCACGCGCGATGCGCCGCTCGAAGTGCCCCCAGCTTTCGCCGTTGGGCGGCGGATACGCATGCGGATCAGCATGGAATGCCGCCAGCGCCTGCTCCGGCAGGTCGAACAGTGCCTGCCCGTCCCAGTCGCCGAAGTCGAGTTCTTCCCACTCCTCGTCTGCATCCACGTCCAGCCCGCGCGGGGTGGCCAGCGCCATCGCTGTGTGCAGTGACCGCAGGCGGGGCGAGCTGATCACCCGCTCCCAGGGCTGCGTGGCGTAGGCCTCCACCAGTTCCTGTGGCAGGCGGGCCAGCTGCGGTGGATCGCTGCGGCCATCGAGGTACTCGTCGCGACCGTTGCCAGCGTGGCGGACCAGGTCGAGGATCATGCATGCGTCCTGTGCAGGCAACGCGGGGACAGCGGAAAACGGGCGGACATCGGCAACGGCACCACGGGATCAAGCAGCAATTCTAGTGGCTGGGGATCATCAGCTCCACAGACATTGCCGCATATACGCCGCACCGGGCATGCCGATGCCGTAGACTGCGCGCACTTCCAGGTGACCTGCGGCATGGCCGGCAGGTTGAAACGGGAAGCCGGTGACGCGTGAACCCACGCCATGCCGGCGCTGCCCCCGCAACGGTAAGCACGTCAGTTCCAGGCAACACCGCCACTGTGCCAATAGCATGGGAAGGCGCCTGGACGGTGGCCTCGCGCCGCCTGGCGGCAAGCCCGGAGACCGGCCCGGAAGCCTCAGGTCGCGATGCGGTGGGCATGGCGCTGGATGTCCGCAGCACTGCCTGCGGCATCGGCGCTTGCCTGCCTCCGCGGCTCCTCCCCTTCGCCACGCGGGCGTGCGTGGCACCTGGAGTCCCCCGATGAAGCTGCAGTCCCGATTGCTTTCCCTGGCCGTATTGGCCGCCCTGCCCGCGTTGGCCCAGGCCGATGATGGCGCCCGCGCGCTCGATCCCATCCTGGTCACGGCCACCCGCACCCCCATCGCCCTGCAGGACAGCATCGCGCCTGCGCAGGTGATCGACCGGACGCAGATCGAGTCCAGCCAGGCCACTTCGCTGCAGGACCTGCTGCGTGGCCGCGCCGGCATCAACCTCACCAACGCCGGCGGCCTGGGCAAGCAGAGCTCGCTGTTCCTGCGCGGCACCAACTCCGGCCACACGGTGGTGCTGGTCGACGGCGTGCGCATCAACAGCGCCGATCTCGGCCTGGCGATGATCCAGGACCTGCCGCTGGCGCAGATCGAACGCGTGGAGATCGTGCGCGGCCCGCAGTCCAGCCTGTATGGCGCCGACGCCATCGGCGGTGTGATCCAGATCTTCACCCGCCGCAACCAGGGCGACTTCGCGCCACATCTGCAGCTGGGCGGTGGCAGCAATGGCCTGCGTGAGGCCAGCGGCGGCATCGGTGGCAGCAGCGAACGCGGCTGGTTCGGCGCCGACATCGCCTACCAGCATTCCGATGGCATCGATGCCTGCCGGGGCTCGGCCACGCTGTTCACCGGCTGCTTCGCCGACGAACCCGACCGCGACGGCTACCGCAACCTCTCCAAGAGCCTGCGCGGCGGCTACAACTTCAACGAGCAGTGGACGGTGGAGGGCAGCGCGCTGCGCGCCGACGGCCAGAACCACTACGACGGCTACTACAACTACTCCGAGACGCGCCAGCAGGTACTGTCCGGCAAGGTGCGCTACACGCCGGCCGAACGGCTGGTGCTGACCGCCAACGTCGGTCGCAGTGACAACGAATCGGACAACGTCGGCGCGGACGGCGTGCATGGCAGCGCGCAGACGCATCGTGACAGCGCGTCGCTGCAGGGCGACTTCGGCGTGGCCGAAGGCCAGCTGCTGAGTGCCGGTGTGGACTGGAGTGAGGACAACCTGGACGGCAGCAGTGCCGGCTATCGTGTCGACAGCCGTCGCAACACCGGTGTGTTCGTGCAGTACCAGGGGCGCTTCGGCCGGCACCAGTTGCAGGCCAGCGCGCGCAACGACGACAACGAGCAGTTCGGCAACCATGCCACCGGCAGCATCGGCTGGGCGATGGAGCTGGATCACGGCCTGCGCATCAACGCCAGCTACGGCACGGCCTTCAAGGCACCCACCTTCAGCGACCTGTATGACCCGTGGAGCGGCGTGCCGACACTGGATCCTGAGAAGTCGAAGAGCGCCAACCTGGGCATTTCGCAGCAGGGCCAGGGCTGGCGCTGGGGCCTGGATGTGTACGAGACCCGCATCGATGACCTGATCACCTACGATGCAGCCACCTTCAGGACGCAGCAGGTGGAGAAGGCGCGCATCCGCGGTGCCGAACTGACCGGCGGCGTCGTGCTGGCCGGCTTCGACATCGCTGCACAGCTGAGCTACACCGACCCGCGCAACCGCACGAACGGCAGCAGCCAGTTCGACAACTGGCTGCCGCGCCGTGCACAGCAGACGGCACGGCTGGATGTGGATCGCCGCTTCGGCGCATTCCGTGCCGGCCTGACCGTACAGGGTGCGGGCAAGCGCTATGACGATGCCGCCAACACGGTGAAGGTCGGCGGCTATGGCACGTTGGATCTGCGCGCCGAGTATGCGCTCACGCCATCGTGGTCGCTGCTGGCCCGGGCAACCAATGTGTTCGACCGCAGGTACGAGACCGTGGCGTGGTTCAACCAGCCGGGCCGCGAGTATCAGCTGAGCGTGCGCTACCAGCCGAAATGAGCAGGCGCGCCGGGCGCAGGCCCGGCGCTATACCGGGATGCGCGCGGCCAGGCCCGGCAGTTCGCGCAGATCGTCGATCACCGCCACCGCAGCTGCGGTGGCCAGGTCCAGGCCACGCGGGTAGCCGTAGCGCACCAGCGCGATCGGCATTCCCGCGTCTTCCGCCGCGCGGTAGTCGGTCAACGAATCACCCACCATCAGGCATGCATTCACCGGCAAGCGGAAGTGTGCCGCGATGTGCCGCAGTGGTTCACCGCTGGGCTTGCGCTGTGGCAGCGAATCGCCGCCCAGCACCAGCGCGAACGCATCGCCGATGCCCAGATGCTGCAGCAGCGGCGGCACCAGCGCTGCAGGCTTGTTGGTGCAGATGGCCAGCGGCACAGCACGTTCCCGCAGCTGCGCCAGTGCTTCGGCCACACCGTCGAACAGGCGTGGGCTGCGCAGCAGGCACTCACGGTAATGCACCATGAACACCGGCATGACCTCGGCCAGATCGACCTGCCGCCCTGCGGCATGCACGGCCTGCTCGACCAGCCGGCGGACACCGTCGCCAATCCAGCCCAGCACGGTGGCTTCCGGCACACGGGCCAGGCCGATGTCCTCCAGCGTGCGGTTCAGGGCTTCGGCGATATCGGCGGCGCTGTCGACCAGCGTGCCATCGAGGTCGAATACGACCAGCGGATAGGGATACGACACGCAACGCACCTGTACGACGTGGGGCCGCTCATTGTATGCCGTGTGCGCATCGCACCGGGATGTCATGCAGGTTCCACACGCGCCGGTCGCCAGTCCAGATCCTGGAAGGCCGGGCTGGCGAAACACTCGCCCAGGAAGTCGAGGAACCGCCGCATGATCGCCGACTGCTGGCGACGCGATGCGTACACCGCATGAATGCCCAGCTCGTCCAGGGTATACGCCGGCAGCAGTTCCACCAGCTCGCCACTGCGCAGCAACGGCGCCACCTGGTAGGTGGGCAGCATCGCAATGCCGGCGCTGGCGCGAACGGCTTCGAGCAGCAATGACGCTTCGTTGGCGCTGATGTTGCCGCCCACCGCCACCGACTGCGAACGTCCGTCGCGGTGCAGGTGCCACAGGCTCTTGCCCACGTAGTGATGGGTCAGGCAGTTGTGTGCGGCCAGATGTTCCGGGGCGGTCGGCGTGCCGCGCACCTCCAGGTAACCGGGCGTGGCGCACAGCACCGAGCGGCATGTGGCCAGCCGCCGCGCGATCAGGCTGGGGTCGATCTGCCGGGCGATGCGTACCGCCAGATCCACCCGCTCCTCGACCAGATTCACCGTGCGATCGACCAGCAGCAGTTCGATGCGCGCCGCCGGATGACGCTTGACGAAGTCGGCGACGGCGCGCGCCAGATGGCTCTGCCCGAACGAGACGCTGGCGGTCACCCGCAGCGTGCCATGCGGTTCGGGATCGTCGCTGGCCAGTTCGCCCTGCAGCGCCTCGCCGATCTCCAGCATCTGCCGGAAGCGCGCCAGCGCCGCCTCCCCCGGGCCGGTCAGGCTGACCCGGCGCGTGGTCCGGTGCAGCAGGCGCGCCCCCAGCCAGGCCTCCACCTCGGCGAGGTAACGGGTGACCATCGCCCGCGACATGTCCAGCACCTCAGCGGCGGCCGTGAGGCTGCCGCGATCGGCCACCTCGATGAATACGGTCATGGCGGTCAGTCGATCCATCTGCTCGATTCATGCAACAAACAAGCGCGTTATACGCTGTTTTTCGGACAATTACAGCGTCCTACAGTGGCCCCGTCGTCTTCCCCTCCCCTTGCTTATGGAGTTCGCCATGAAAATCGCCCTCGTCGGTGCCACCGGCAACATCGGCCGCCAGATCGCGCGCCACGCGCTGGCCGCCGGCCACGAATTGACCCTGATCGTGCGCAGCACGCAGGACCTGCCGGCGGAGCTGGCCGGTGCCCATCCGGTGATCGCCGCGCTGGATGATCCCGACGCGCTGGCCGCGGCCATCGCCGGCCACGACGTGCTGGCCAGCGCCTACGGGCCACGCCCGGGCGATGACATCAGCCGCGTCGGCGAAGTGGCCGGACAGCTGGCAGCCGCGGCACGCAAGGCCGGGGTGCCGCGCCTGGTCGTGGTCGGCGGTGCCGGCAGCCTGGAAGTGGCACCGGGTGTCCAGCTGGTCGATACGCCGGATTTCCCGGAGGCGTACAAGCCTTATGCCCTGGCCCACCGCGAAGCACTCAAGCGCCTGCAGGCGGTAGACGACCTCGACTGGACGTTCTTCTCGCCGGCCGCGGAAATCGGACCGGGCGAAGAGCGTGGCCAGTACCGCGTGCAGGCCAAGGCCTTCCTCGCCGACGCCAGCGGCCACAGCCGCATCAGCTACGCCGACTATGGCGCTGCCTTCGTGGCGGAACTCGAGGCGCATGCCTACCCGAAGCAGATCATCACTGCGGCGTACTGATCGACCTACATGCCGGGCATGGCCCGGCGCTGCACAAGGAGTTCCGCATGCGTTCCGTTGCCCTGCTGCTTCCGCTTGCACTGGTCACCAGCTTCGCCAGCGCCCCGCTGCTGGCCGCACCGGCTGCCCCGGCGCCGGCCACGGCGGCGAAATCACAGCTGCACCTGCAGTACTTCCATCCTGGCCCGAAGGCGATGTTCTCCGTGTCATCGGTGCTGATCGAAGGCCGCCACGATGCGATCCTGGTCGACGCGCAGTTCGCAGCCAGCGACGCGCGCAGGCTGGTCGAGCTGGTCCGTGCCAGCGGCAAGCAACTGACCACGATCTACATCAGCCATGGCGATCCCGATTACTACTTCGGCCTGGCCACGCTGCAGGACGCCTTCCCGCACGCACGCATCGTCGCCACTGCGCAGACCGTGGCCCACATCCAGCAGACCCACGCCGGCAAGCGTGCCTACTGGGGCCCGAAGATGGGGGCCGACGCACCGGCGCGCATCGTTGTGCCGCAGGTGCTGGAGGGCGACGCGCTGCTGCTGGAAGGGCAGCGCCTGCCCTTGATCGGACTCGATGGCCCTACGCCGGACCGCAGCGTGCTGTGGGTGCCTTCACTGCGCGCGATCGTCGGTGGCATCCCCGTGGTCGCCGGCGAGCATGTGTGGATGGCCGACACGCAGACCCCGAAGTCGCATGCCGACTGGCTGCAGACCCTGCAGCGACTGCAGGCACTGAAGCCGCAGGTGGTGGTACCGGGCCATTACGCGCAAGGGGCGGCGCTGGACGCCAGTGCGCTGCGCTTCACCGCCGGGTACATCCGTGCGTTCGATGCGGAAGCGGCCAAAGCGAAGGACAGCCAGGCGCTGGTGAAGGCGATGCAGGCGCGTTACCCGCGGCTGGAGGGCGTGGAGTCGCTGCAGCTGAGCGCGAAGGTGGCCAAGGGCGAAATGCAGTGGCCGTGAGGCAGGACCGCGGTCAGGGGCGGTGCGGATCGTTCGACGCCTGCTCGAACAGCTCCCCCTGCACCACCGGTTCCTTGTCGCGGAAACCGCCCAGGCCGACGCCCACCAGGCGATAGCGCGTGTCGGCCGGCAGGTCCACGCGCGCGCGCAGCGCCAGCGCGGCATCGCGCAGCTCCTCCATCGATTCCGGCGGGCGGTCCGGGGTGAAGCTGCGGGTAAGGATGCGGAACTGCGCCGTCTTCAGCTTCAGCACCACGGTGTGGCCCACGCGTTCCGTCCGGCGCGTGGCGTTCCAGGTTTTCTCTGCCAGCTGCACAATGGCCTCGCCCAGGTCTTCAAGCAGCAGGTCCTCGGCAAAGGTGTCCTCGGAAGAGATCGACTGCACCGGCTGGTCCGGCTCCACCGGCCGTTCATCGACGCCGCGTGCACGGTTGTAGAGGCTGCGGCCGAAGCTGCCGAACGCGTCCTCCAGATCCGCCAGCGCCCATTGCCGCAGGTCACCGCAGGTGATGATGCCGCGCGCCGTCAGTTTGCCTTCCATCACCTTGCCTACGCCGGGCACGCGGCTGACCGGCAGCGGCGCCAGGAATGCGTCCACCCGTTGCGGTGGAATCACGAACTGGCCGTCGGGCTTGCGCCAGTCCGAGGCGATCTTGGCCAGGAACTTGTTCGGCGCGATGCCCGCTGAAGCGGTCAGCTGGGTCTCGTCGCGGATCTGTGCGCGGATCGTGCGTGCGATCTCGGTCGCCAGCTCGATGCCACTTTTCGGCTCGGTCACGTCCAGATAGGCCTCATCCAGCGACAGCGGCTCGACCAGGTCGGTATGGCGCAGGAAAATCTCGCGCACCTGGCGCGACACGGCCTTGTAACGCGCGAAGTCCGGCGGCACGAAGATCGCGTCCGGGCACAGGCGCTCGGCACGCATCGCCGGCATCGCCGAACGCACGCCGAACACGCGCGCTTCGTAGGACGCCGCGCATACCACCGAGCGCGCACCGCGCCACGCCACCACCACCGGCCTGCCGCGCAGTGAGGGATCGTCGCGCTGCTCCACCGACGCGTAGAAGGCGTCCATGTCGACGTGGATGATCTTGCGCAGTCGGGTCATGTCAGGTGTACGGGGCGGGTTCGGCGTGGGTGGGCCACACGCCGAGGTATGGTCGTTGCACATCAACAGGATGCGCGTATTCCATTGAAAACACTACGGTTGCGTACGGTTGAAATGTTTGATCGGCAGCGCTTCCACGGGCATTCTCGAGCGCTTGTATCCCTGTTCGTCGCTTCCAGGATTGCGTTTCATGACTCGTCTCCACGCGTTCAACCGCGACCAGCTGCTGGCCAGCGCACGCGGTGAACTGTTCGGCGCCGCCGCCGGCCGTCTGCCCAACGACCCGATGCTGATGTTCGACCGCATCACCGACATCCGCGAGGACGGCGGCCCGCATGGCAAGGGCATGGTACGCGCCGAACTGGATATCCGCCCGGACCTGTGGTTCTTCGGCTGCCACTTCATCGGCGACCCGGTGATGCCCGGCTGCCTGGGCCTGGATGCGATGTGGCAGCTGACCGGCTTCTACCTGACCTGGCTGGGTGCTCCCGGCAAGGGCCGCGCCCTGGGCTGCGGCGAGGTCAAGTTCACCGGCCAGGTACTGCCGGACGCCAAGAGCGTGCGCTACGAGATCGACATCACGCGCGTCATCAACCGCAAGCTGGTGATGGCCCAGTCCGACGCCCGCATGTATGTGGACGATCGCGAGATCTACAACGCTCGCGACCTGCGGGTGGGCCTGTTCACCGAAACCGGGAGCTTCTGATGCGTCGTGTCGTCATCACCGGCATGGGCATCACGTCCTGCCTCGGCAATGATCTGGATACCGTCTCTTCCGCACTGCGTGAGGGGCGCGCCGGCATCACCGCGTTGGCCGACCACGCCGAAGCGGGCCTGCGCAGCCAGATCGGCGGCCGTGTCGACCTCGACCTGGACGCCTTGATCGACCGCAAGCAGAAGCGCTTCATGAGCGATGCAGCAGCGTTCGCCTACATCGCCATGCGCGATGCCATCGCCGATGCCGGGCTGGACGAGGCGCAGGTCAGTGGCCTGCGCACCGGCCTGATCGCCGGCTCCGGCGGCGGCTCCAGCGAGTGGCAGATCGGCGCGGTCGATCTACTGCGTGCACGTGGCGTGCGCAAGGTCGGCCCGTACATGGTGCCGCGCACGATGTGCTCCACCGTGTCGGCGTGCCTGGCCACCGCGTTCCAGATCAAGGGCGTGAGCTACTCGCTGTCGGCGGCCTGCGCGACGTCGGCGCACTGCATCGGCGCCGCCGCGGACATGATCCGGCACGGCGCGCAGGACATCATGTTCGCCGGCGGTGGTGAAGACCTGCACTGGTCGATGAGCGTGATGTTCGATGCGATGGGCGCGCTGTCGACCAGTTTCAACGACACCCCGGCCAACGCGTCGCGCCCCTACGACAAGGACCGCGACGGCTTCGTCATCGCCGGTGGTGGCGGCATGCTGGTGCTGGAAGACTACGATCATGCGGTTGCGCGCGGCGCACGCATTTATGCCGAGCTGATCGGTTATGGCGTGACATCCGATGGTGCGGACATGGTGGCACCGTCCGGCGAGGGCGCGGTGCGCTGCATGAAGATGGCACTGCAGAACGTGGACCGCCCGCTGGACTACCTCAACACGCACGGTACCTCGACCCCGCTGGGCGATGTCACCGAACTCAACGCGATCCGCGAGGTGTTCGGCGAGGCCGTGCCGCCGCTGTCCTCGACCAAGGCGCTGTCCGGCCATTCGCTGGGCGCGGCCAGCGTGCACGAAGCCATCTACTGCCTGCTGATGATGCGCGATGGCTTTGTTGCCGGCTCGGCCAACATCAGCGAGCTGGACCCGGCGGTGGAAGGCTTCCCGATCCTGCGCGAAAGCCGCGCACAGGTGCTGGACACGGTGATGTCCAACAGTTTCGGCTTCGGCGGCACCAACGCGGCCCTGGTGTTCGGCCGGGTCTGATCGCCCGCCATTGGCCT
>NZ_JAOCKC010000017.1:0-66407 GCF_029844625.1 Stenotrophomonas sp. GD03680
ATCCAGCATCCGCCGGGCATGGCCCGGCGCTACCTGTCAGATATCGCTGTGATGGTGCGGTACCGCCGTGGGCAACGGGTCATGCCCGCCGACGAAATGACGTACCACCGGCGCGCGTTCACCACGGTGCAGGGCGCGCAGCACTTCCTGGATCGCCTTGTCGTCGGCCGTAATGCGTTCGTGCTGGCGCAGGTGCTCCAGCCAGGACGGGGTCACGAAATACTCCAGATGGATGCCCGGGCTGGCCACATCTTCGACCACGCCCCACACCACCGCACCGTCGCGGCGCCGGACCGTGCCCAGCGCGCGCATCTGCGCCTGGAACGATGCACGGTCGGCGGCATCGATGCGGTATTCGATCGTCACCAGCACCGGCCCGCGATCGTTGGAGACCGGCACCGACAGTTCCGGCGCCGGCCAATGACCCGCAGGGCGCAGGTTGAGATCTTCGGTGCCAGCGATTCGCACCCTCCACACCAGCAGCCCGCCGATGACCGCGCCTGCTGCCGCAACCAGCAGCGCCAGTTCCGGCGATGTTCGCTGCGCCAGCGCGCCCCAGCATAGGCCGCCGGCGGCCATGCCTGCCGAGAACACCATGATGTACAGCGCCAGCGCTCGTGCCCTCACCCACGCCGGAACCGCCGTCTGTGCGGCGATCTGCAACGAGGACAGTACCGTGATCCAGGCAAAACCGTTCACCAGCATCACCACCGGCAGCAGGTACCAGCTGCGGGTCAGCGCCAGTCCAACCAGGCTCAGTGCCAGCGCCAGCGTCGCCAGCAACACCAGCAGATCGCGGTCCAGCTGTGCGCGCAATCTAGGCAGCAGCAGCGCCCCGGCAACCGCGCCGATGCCGATGCAGCCCAGCAGCATGCCGTACTGCCCTGCACCGCCATGCATCTGCCCTCGCACCACCACCGGCAACAATGCGTTCATCGCCGCAGCGAAGAAGAAAAAGCCGACCGATTTGATCAGCACCGCCTGCAGACGCCCGGCGCGGCTGGCATAGCGCAGTCCGGCCTTCAGTCCGGCACCGAAGCCTTCCGGCGGCAGGCTCGATGCCTTCGGGTCACGCTTCCAGCCCCAGACCACGAACAGCATCGCAGCGAAGGTGATGGCATTGAAGCCAAAGGCCCACACGGCTCCCAGCTGGGCGACGATGAGGCCACCGACAGCAGGCCCGATCGAACGGGCGATGTTGATGCCGATCGAATTCAGCGCCACTGCCGACGGCAGCATCGGCTGCGGAACCAGCTCGGAGACGATCGCTGCCTGCGCCGGCATCGCCATCGCCGCGCCACATCCCATGCAGAACGTGAGCAGCACCAGCAGCTGCGGCGTCAGCATGCCGAGCGAGGTCAGCACCGCCATCAAGGCCGCCACTGCCAGCATCCATCCCTGGGTGGCCAGCAGGTACGTGCGGCGATCGACGATGTCGGCCAGGGTTCCTGCGGCCAGTGCCAGCAGCACGATCGGTACGGTTGTGGCTGACTGCACCAGGGCCACCATCAACGGTGATCCTGTGCGTTCGGCCATCACCCAGGCCGCGGCCACGTCATTGACCCACGTACCGATGTTGCTGGCCAGGATCGCCAGCCAGATCGAGCGGAAAATGCGGATCTTCAGCGGGGACCAGACACCTGCGGCCGGTGCGGGAGGTTGCGATGTGCGTGCATTCACCATTGCCATGCTCCAACGATCGAGGCGAACAACGTGTCCTGGCCACCGGCCTGCGTCAGCGCAGGACCGGCATCGACCCAGGCCAGCTGCAGCTGCCACTGCCAGTGTGCACTGGCCTGCCAGCGGGTTTCGGATTTGTACTGGCGGCCGATCCTGCGCGCGCCGCCTGCGCTGCCGGGCAACGCCACCAGCGGTGCGGGCGCGGTGTACACCGCATCGGCGCGGCGGTGCTTCCAGGCCATCTGCATGCCCAGTTCAGTGGTGACGGATTCGTGCAACCGCAGTGTGAGGGTTGGCTGCACGTCCATCAGGTTCGCCGGCGCCAGCAGGCTGGCTTCGCTGAAGTAGGCCGATTTCGGGCACAGGGCATTGAAGGTGCCCAGCCGGGCGTCGTTCGGGCGGCCATCACCACTGGCGATGTCGGCCTTCAGTCCCAGCCGTGGCTGCAAGGGCAGTTGCGGCCAACGCCAACCGGTATCGGTGGCCAGCGTCCACGCGCGGATATCAAGCTGCTCGCTGGTGGTCCGCAGCTCACCGCCCTGCACGACCAGCTCGCTGTTCCAGTCCAACGATCCGGCCTGGCCGAACCAGCGCGCCCCGAGAGTCTGCCGGCGCTCGATGCCGGCGCCTGCCGCGAAGCGGGCGTCCTCCCGGCGATAGTCCAGCAGATAGAGGTCCCACTGGCCCGGACCCTGGCCTGGCGCCGTGGTTGCATAGGCACCCCACAGATGCGCACCGCGTTCGCCACGGTCATCGAACGCACCCGGCCGGTTCTCCACCGGACGCAGTGCCATCAGTTCCAGCACGCCCAGTCCGCCCTGCCATCCGACCCTGGCACCATCGAAGGCCAGGCGGATATTCGGCCCGTCGCGCACCGACAGCAGGCGCGAGCTGCCATGGCCCGCCTCCTGCCGCCCGAGCTGCATATGCAGGCCGCCGCGCTGCCAGCGCCAGTACGCCTGCTGCACATCCAGCGCACCCCGATCGGTCCTGCCAGGTCCACCGGCCCTCCCACGCTCGCCGTGCACGCCCAGCTGCAGCATCGCCTTCCAGTCGCGTTCACCGTAGGTGGCCGACGCCAATGCGCGAAGCAGGCCGTAGCCATCCTCGCCGCCGCCGATACCGAAGCGGGTCGGGTCGTAGTACATGCCGCGCAGACGCATCGAGGCATCCCACTGCAACGTGCCGTCAGCGGCATCGCTGCAGTAGCCCCCCTCGCAGGCGAGCGCAAGGGACGGCGCGGCCAGCAGGGCGAGGCTCAGAATGCGAAGCACGAGCATCCCATCGCACCCCAGAATGCGGTCAGATCATTGCTGGGTGCTGCATGGCGCGCGGCATGGTCGTGTGCACCGTGGGTCCTGCAGGCCGCACCATGGTGATGGTGATGCGCCTTCGCCAGGCCGGTGGCCGCGCCGCTCACGTGATACCCCCCGAACCGGTTGACCGGCGACCAGTCCGGCATCGCCGGCGGCAGCTGCGGCGCCAGTCCGGCATAGTCTTCGCCGGCATGCACGATGCGGCCACCGACCACGGTAAGCACGCTGGTGATGTCGGCGATGCGGGCATCTTCGACGCGGAAGAAATCGGCGGAGAGCAGGATGAAATCGGCCAACTGGCCTTCCCTCAAGGTGCCCTTCACCGCTTCGTCGCCGGAGAACCATGCGCTGCCCTGCGTCCACAGGCGCAAGGCCTGCTCGCGCTCCAGCAGGTTCTCCTCCCCATACAGCGCCAGGCCGCCGACGGTGCGCCCGGTGACCAGCCACGACAGCGCGACCCAGGGGTTGTAGCTGGCCACGCGGGTGGCGTCGGTGCCCGCGCCGACCGGCACGCCTTCGGCCAGCATGCGCTTCACCGGCGGCGTGTGCCGTGCCGCCTGCACGCCATAGCGTTCGACGAACGCTTCGCCCTGGTAGGCCATGCGGTGCTGTACCGCAATGCCTCCACCCAGTGCCCGGATCCGCTCGATGTTGCGCGGGGTGATGGTCTCGGCGTGATCGATGAACCAGTGCAGTCCATCGAACGGTACTTCGCGGTTGACCTGCTCATAGACATCGAGGATGCGGCCGATGCTCTCGTCATAGGTCGCGTGGATGCGGAACGGCCAGCGCTTCTGCACCAGCAGCTTCACCACATCATGCAGCTCCGGCTCCAGCTCCGGCGGCAGCTCGGGGCGTGGTTCGCTGAACAGCTCGAAGTCCGCTGCCGAGAACACCAGCATCTCGCCGGCGCCGTTGTGGCGCAGCAGATCATCGCCCTGGCGGGGCTGCAGGATCTCACTCCAGCCACGGAAGTCATCCACTTCCTTGCCTTTGTTCTGCGTGAACAGGTTGTAGGCGATACGCACGGTCAGCTGGTCGTCGCGGTGCAGCTGCTCGATGACCTGGTAGTCCTCGGGATAGTTCTGGAAGCCTCCCCCGGCATCGATCACCGAGGTGATGCCGAGCCGGTTCAACTCGCGCATGAAGTGACGGGTGGAGTTGGCCTGGTATTCGACCGGCAGGCGTGGCCCCTTGGCCAGCGTCGCATACAGAATCAACGCATTGGGCTTGGCCAGCAGCAGGCCGGTGGGGTTGCCCAGCGAATCGCGCACGATCTGGCCACCGGGCGGGTCCGGCGTTTCGCGGGTGTAGCCACATGCACGCAGCGCCGCCCCGTTGAGCAGCGCGCGGTCATACAGGTGCAGCAGGAACACCGGCGTATCCGGTGCGATCTGGTTGAGCTCCTGCAGGGTCGGCAGGCGCTTCTCGTGGAACTGGGCGGCGGTGAAGCCCCCCACCACGCGCACCCATTGCGGCGCCGGGGTGCGATCGACCTGTGCCTTGAGCATGGCCATTGCATCGGCCAGCGAACGCAGCCCGTCCCAGCGCAGCTCCAGGTTGTAGTTCAGGCCACCACGGATGAGGTGGGTGTGACTGTCGTTGAGGCCGGGCACCAGTCGCCTGCCCTGCGCGTCGATGAGCGTGGCTTCGGCTCCCCAACCACGCATGATCTCTTCATCGCTGCCTACGGCGACGATGCGCCCTTCCTGTACGGCCAGCGCCTGTGCATGCGGACGGTGTGGATCGAGCGTGGTGATGCGGGCGTTGCGGATGACCAGTGTGTGCATGCGGCGCTCCTTGGGGGCGGAATCGAGGGCGGCGCCGGCCTGTCCGGCAAGGCCCAGCGCCACGGCAGCGCCGGTGCCCAGTACGACGCTGCGGCGGCCGGGATCGAGTGGCTCATGGTTCATGCGATGTCTCCGGGAAATACGGGGCTGTCCAGCGCCCAGGCTCCCGGCCCGGCCAGCGCGATGGCCAGCAGGACGAGAGTCCACATCAGGGGGTACTCGGCGCCGGCGCGCATCCAGAACCAGCCCTTGGGCACGGCCAGCAGCACGGTGAAGCCGATGAACGCCGCTGCGGCCAGCGCAGCGATGCGTGTCTGCCAGCCCAGCAGTACGGCCATTCCGGACAGCACCTGCAGCCCGGCCAGCAGCAATGGCAGAGGCGCGGCCGACGGCAGGCCGAAGCCACGCAGTTCGCCCGCAAAGCCGCCCAGGCCAGGGCCACCGAACCAGCCGAACAGCTTGCCCAGCGCGTGGGGCAGCAGGAAGCCGCCCGCCGCCACGCGCAGGATCAGCAGCGCCAGGTCGAGCCCCGGATCCATGGTCAGTGCCCGCCTTCCTGGGCGCCGAACATGGTCTTGGCGTACTGGATGCCGATGCCGTAACCGCCCGCGTGATCACGGGCGATTCCGGTGGTCAGGCCATAGGTCTCGCCGCGCGCCCAGTCGCGCTGCAGCTCCAGCAGGTACTGCACGCTGGTCATCGGCACCGCACCGGCCTGCACCATGCGGGCGATCGCCCGCTCATGTGCTTCCACGCTGACATCGCCGCAGGCGTCGGTGATCACGTACACCTGGAAACCCTGCTCCAGCGCTGACAGCGCAGGCCCCACGATGCACACGCTGGTCCACAGCCCGGCCATCACCAGGCGACGCCTGCCGATGCGATTGATCTCATCGATCACCGGCTGGTCTTCCCAGGTGTTCATGGAGGTGCGATCGAACACCTTCTGCCCGGGGAAGATCACCGGCAGCTCCGGAAACATCGGGCCGGAGAACGAGGTCTCCGCGACCGTGGTCAGCACCACGGGCACATTGAAACCCTGCGCGCCCTTGCTGATCAGCGCGACGTTGTTGCGCAGCGCCGAGATGTCGATCGTGTGGGTTGCAAATGCCATCTGCGACTGGAAATCGATCAGGACCAGTGCGTGATCGGTGGGCGATAGCAGGCCTTTGGCAGGAATTGCGGTAGCGACGCTCATGGATGGACTCCGTTGCGAACAAGGGCAGGGGGAAGGGACAGGGCTGCATCTCCAGCCAGGTACTGGCCGGGGCTGCAGCCGGTCTCCGCGCGGAAGCTGCGGACGAAATGGCTCTGGTCGAAGAAGCCCAGCTGCTGCGCCAGGCAGGACATCGGCAGTTGCACGACGGGCAGCAGCTGGCGGGCACGCTCGATACGGCGGCGGCGCACGTAGCGCAGTGGGCTCGCGCCGGTTCCGGTGCGGAACAGCCGCACCAGATGGAAGCGGCTCACGCAGGCCGCGTCAGCCAGCTCGGTGACCCGCATCGGCTGTGACAGGTGTTCATCGATGTAATGCAGCGCACGCTGCAGAGCGGCAGCCTGCCGGGGCGGCAGCGCCGCGACGGTCGGAACAGGGCTGGATACGGTAGCCATGGAGGGGTGCCACGACGGGGTGCCCCATGGTGCGGGGCGCCGGCACGATGCCCTACCCCCGACGGACGAGGGCAGCACCTACCCGAATGGGGGAGACCGTCGCTCCAGCACACGTCGTCCGAACAGCCGCGCGTCCAGCGAGTAGGCACCCGGCCCAAGTGCCAGCAGGGCCAACGGCAGCAACGCCAGGGCCCACGGCACGGACTGCCAGAACAGGCACGGCACGGCCAGCAGCGCAGACAGCGGCGTCAGCACCCCCAGCAGCAGCGACAGGGCGACCAGCAGGCAGGCAGCCGTCAGCAGCCAGCCCGCGTCGGACGGGCGCACGCACAGCGCTGCGACCATGCACAGCCGCAGCCACAACAGGCCGGCGCCGGGACCGCGGTCAGGAAACATCACGAACAGGCGCTGCATGGAGAGTCTCTGTGGTCCATGCCGGCGTGATAGCCGAGTGCCGCGGCAGGCGCCTACCCCGTTCGGGTCACCCCGCACTGCCCCGCACCTGCGAGAATGCGCTGCATGCATGGCTGCCCCTTCCCTTCCCTGCGTCGCCTGACGGCGTTGCTGATGTGCCTGCTGCTGTGCATCGCCCTGCCCGCCCACGCCGTGCAGCGCCCGGCAGTGAGCAGCGGGCTGCCCGGCTACGAGCACACCGCCTGGCGGGTGGGACAGGGCGCACCCGGCGATATCTGGGACATCGCCCAGGATCGCGACGGCCTGCTCTGGCTGGCCACCGGCTCCGGGCTGTACCGCTTCGACGGGCGTCGCTTCGAGCGGCAGCCCGCACCGCCCGGCAGCCGATTTCCCTCCACCAACATGGTCACCCTGGTGCCCGGCGATGGCGATGCGCTGTGGATCGGCTATTTCCAGGCGGGCATCAGCCAGTTCGCCAATGGCCAGCTGCGCAACTTCGGGCGCGCGGAAGGGGTTCCGGTCGGCGTGGTGCCGCGCTTCAGCCGCGACCAGCAGGGGCGCCGCTGGGCCGCCATCGACGGCGGGCTGCGCTGGTTCGACGGCAAGCGCTGGCGGCCGCCACCGGCCAGCGCAGGCCTGCCCGAGCGGCGCGTGCAGTGGGTCCTGCAGGACAGCCGCAATACCTTCTGGGTGCTGGCCGACCTGAAGATCTGGAAACGCGCGCCGGGTGCCGTCCGCTTCGAGGACACCGGCATCGCTGTCTCGCAGATGGCCACGTTGGTGGAGAGCCCGCTGGGCGAGGTGTGGCTGGCCGACCGCGTGCGCGGCACCTCGCCGCTGGCCAACGCGGAGGGTGTGCTGCCACAGCACGAGCGCGAAGCACGCCGCCTGCCGGAGCTGGTCGCTGCGCGGCTGCAGTTCACCGCTGATGGCGCGCTGTGGGCGACGATGAGCCCGCACGGTGGGGTCGCCAGGGTCACGTTCGATGGCAGGCGCGCCGTGCGCATGGAACGTTTCGATTCACCGGATGGCCTGACCGCAACGTCGGCCGTGCCGATCATGGCCGACCGCGAAGGCAATATCTGGGTCGGCACCAATCTCGGCCTCAACCGCTTCCGCGCGCGCAGCGTGAGGACGCTGTCGGCCGGTCCTGCCGATCCGTATCGCTCGCTGGTCCGTGCCAGCGATGGCCGCGTGTATGGCTACGGCGAGGATCTGGCACCTTATGACCTGCGCCGGGAGCTGCTCGACGGCAGTGGCGCGCAACTGAAAGCCGCTGCACGCGGCGCGCCGACGCCGATCTGGCAATTCGACTGGGTCAATCTCGCGCGCACGCGTAACGGCCGGACCGCACGGATCGCACTGCCGGCGCCGTTCACCGGCCAGCCACTGCACGCGCTGCTGTTTCCCGATGACGAGCAGGCCTGGGTCTGTACCGGCGAGCGCGGCGTGCTGCATTACGCGCAGGGCCGTTGGCAGCGCGAAACGCGCCTGCCCGAGCAGGCCTGTTCCTCCCTGGCAATGGACGACAACGGCCAGCTGCTGCTGGGGTATGCCGATGGACGCCTGCGCCATCTGGGTGATAGCACGATCGAGACCTTCGGTGCCGCGCAGGGGTTGTCAGTGGGGCCGGTGACTGCCCTGCTGCAGCAGCGCGATCTGTTGCTGGTCGCCGGCGAATCGGGCCTGGCCGCACGCCTGGGCGGCGGACGTTTCATGCCGGTACGCACCGACCTTGCGGGCGTGCTCGAAGGCATCACCGGCATGGTGGCCGATGCACAGGGCCGGCTCTGGCTCAACGGCAGCCGCGGCCTGGTGCGTCTGGACAGCGCGCATCTGCGGCACGCGCTGCGCGCCGGCCTGCCGGTGACGCCGCGCCTGTTCGATGCCGTGGACGGCATGCCGGGCGTCGCCCTGCAGAGCGGTCCGATCTCCACGGCGGTGCTGGCCGGCGACGGGCTGCTCTGGCTGGCCACCAACCAGGGCCTGGCATGGCTGGACACGACCCACGCGCACGTCAACAGCATGGCGCCAAGCGTCCGCATCGGCGATGTGCTGTACGGCAACGTGCACGAACCACTGCGTGACAATATGCGCCTGCCCGCTGGTACCACCCAGCTGCAGATCGACTACGTGGCCCTTTCACTGGCCCGGCCCGAACGCAACCGCTACCGCTATCGACTGTCGGGTGTCGACGAGGACTGGCAGGACGCCGGCAGCAGCACCCGCGCCTACTACACCAACCTGGCCCCCGGCAGCTACCGCTTCGAGGTGGAGGCCGCCAACGAAGACGGCATCTGGAGCCGGGTGCCGGCGCATCGCAGCTTCCGCATCGCACCGACCTTCATGCAGACGGTCTGGTTCAAGCTGCTGTGCGCGCTGCTGGTGCTGGCGGTGCTGGTGATGGCCGTACGGATCCGCAGCGGACAGCTGGCCGCGCTGTTCCGGGCCCGGCTGCAGGAGCGCAACGGCGAACGCGAGCGCATCGCCCGTGACCTGCATGACACGCTGCTGCAGGGCAGCCAGGGCCTGATCCTGCGCCTGCACGCGATCAGCCAGTCACCACAGACACCGGAAACCGTGCGCAGCCAGCTGGAATCGGCGATGCAGCTGGCCGAACGCAATCTGGCCGAGGGCCGCGAACGGGTCAACGCCCTGCGCGACGGTCCCTTCGCGGGTCGTGATCTGGCCTCGGCCCTGGCCGATGTGCACGCTGAGTACGCCGGCCAGGGCACCAACCCACTGCGCCTGACCGTGGAAGGCACCCCGCCCCGCCTGCAGCCGGATGCTGCCGAGGAGGTGTTCCTGATCGGCCGCGAGGCGATCCGCAATGCATTGCGGCATGCGCACGCCAGCGCCATCGAGGTCGAGCTGTCCTACGGTGCCCGCTGCTTCCTGCTGCATGTCCGCGATGACGGCGTTGGCATTGCCGACGACCATGCCGGTGCCGGCCACTGGGGGCTGCAGGGCATGCGCGAGCGCGCGCAGCGGCTGGGCGCGGCGCTGAAGCTGTGGACGCGGCCCGGCCTGGGCACTGAAGTGGCGCTGTCGGTCCCCGCGCGCCGCCTCTATCACCGAAGGCCGTCGCGCTGGCGCTGGCCCTGGAGCAGACCTGACCATGACTGAGCTCTCCCCTCCCATCGGCGTGCTGGTGGTCGATGACCACCCGCTGCTGCGCGACGGCCTGGCGGCCCTGCTCGGCGCCCAGCCGGACCTGCGGCTGCTGGGCGAAGCTGCCGACGGTGAAGAAGCCATCGCGCAGTACCAGCATCTGCAACCGGACGTGGTGCTGATGGACCTGCAGATGCCCCGGCTGGACGGTGTCGAGGCCATCATGCGGATCCGCGCGCTCGACCCGCGTGCCCGCATCATCGTGCTGACCACCTACCGCGGCGACGTGCGCGCGGTGCGCGCCCTGCAGGCCGGTGCCAGCGCGTACCTGCTCAAGGACATGCTGCGCCATGAACTGATCGATACCATCCGCATGGTGGCCGGTGGTCGCCGTGCGCCTATTCCACCCGCGGTGGCCGCCAGCATCGCCGCGCACGTGGTGGAGGACCGGCTGTCGCCGCGCGAAACCGAGGTGCTGCGGCATGTTGCCGGCGGACTCTCGAACAAGCGCATCGGCGAACGCATGCAGATCTCGGAGCAGACGGTGAAAGCGCACATGAAGAGCCTGATGGACAAGCTGGGCGTCGGCGACCGCACCCATGCGGTCACCCAGGCCCTGCGCCGCGGCATCATCAGCCTGGACGACAGCGGCCACGATTGACGCGCGGCTGCGCGCGCAGCGCTCAGCGCAGGCGGATCAGCAGGCTGCCACCGGCACAGAGCGTCGCCAGCCATGCCACCCCATGCCACCCCCACTGCGCCAATGCCAGGCTGCCAAGTGCCCCTCCGGCCGCCATGCCGATGAACATGCCGGTGAACAGCACTGCATTGAGACGGCTGCGTGCGGCGGGCGCCAAGCCATACACCAGTGTCTGGTGGGCCACCAGGGCCGACTGGAAGCCGAAATCGAACAGCAGTGCGCTGGCCACCAGCAGCGGCAGCAGTGCCGCTGCGGGCAGCCACGATTCGGCGAGCAGCAGTGCAAAGCCAAGCAATGCCACCATGATCGCCAGGCGTGCCACTGCGGGGCTGCCCAGCCTGTCGGCGAAGCGACCGGCGAACGGCGCCGCCAGCGCGCCCGCCGCACCGGCAATACCGAAGGCGCCGGCGGCAGCACTGCCCAGTCCCAGACGCGCATGCAGCATCAGCGCCAGGGTTGACCAGAACGCGCTGAAACCCACCGCCAGCAACGACTGGCTCGCCACCGCCCGGCGCAGCTGCGGCTGCTCCCGCCACAGCGACAGCAACGAGCCCAGCAGCGCCGGATAGCGCAGGGTGCTGGTGGGTGCGAAGCGGGGCAGTGCACGCGCCATCACCACCCCCATCGCCGCCACGGACACGGCCGCCAGCACGAACTGGGTGCGCCAGCCCCAGGCCTCGGCCACCATCCCGCTGACCACGCGCGACAGCAGGATGCCCAGCAGCAGACCGGTCATCACCCGTCCGACCACCTGCCCGCGTTGCGCATCCGGAGCCAGCGCCGCAGCGGCAGGCACGATGTCCTGGGCCAGCGTTGCCATCAACCCGACCAGCAGGCTGGCCATCAGCAGGCCCGGCAGGTGCCCCGCCCCGGCCGCTGCGGCGAGTGCAACCGACAGCAGCGCGGACTTCAGCAGGATCAGCGACCGGCGGTCGAAACGATCCCCCAAGGGCGCCAGCAGCAGGATGCCCAGCGCATAGCCGAGCTGGGTCAGGGTCGGCACCAGACCTGCCGCGCGCTCGCCCGCGGACAGGTCCTGGGCGATCAGTCCCAGCATCGGCTGGCTGTAATAGAGCGATGCCACCGAAAACCCGGCACCGGCCGCCATCGCCAGTACCAGGGAGGTGGAAGGAACCACGACCGGCGGGGCGGTCACGGAAAGCGTGGGGGTGGACATCAGCAACTCCAGTCAGGGAACGGGAGGTAGCCTGCGCCTATTCGCCTCACGTCTGTAGTAGGATCAAATGAATACTTTTCATACATGGTGCGTATGATGGACATGGCCCCGGGCGCCGACCGGCTCGACCTGCTGCGCACCTTCCTGCGCATCGTCGACGCCGGCAGCCTGTCTGCCGCCGCCGCGCAGCTGGGTACCACCCAGCCCACCGTGAGCCGCCGCCTGCAGGCACTGGAACGGCAACTGGGCCTGCGACTGCTGCACCGGTCCACGCATGGTCTGCAGCTGACCGAGGGGGGCATGCGCTGCCAGCGGCACGCGCAGCGGGTGGTGGAGGAATGGGAAACGCTCCAGGCCGAACTGCAGGGACAACCCGACGTGCTGCGTGGGCGCCTGCGTGTGATGGTGCCGCATGCGTTTGGACAGGCACAGCTGCTGCCGACCATGCTCGCCTTCCTCGCCCGGCATCCACAGTTGAGCCTGGAGTGGATCCTCGAAGACCGGCGCCCGGACTTCATTGCCGAGGGCGTCGACTGTGCGGTGCGGGTCGGCCCGGTGGACGAGCCACGCATGGTCGCGCTGCCGCTGGCCGAAGTCCCACGCATCGTGGTCGCCGCGCCTTCGCTGGTCGATCCCGATGCGGTGACCACCGCTGCACAGGCGCAGGCATTGCCGTGGATCTCCCTCGTCACCTACTACCGCGAACGCCTGCTGCTGCACGACGCACGCGGGCGTCCGCACACACTGTCGATCACGCCGCGCCTGCTCAGTGACAACCTGTTCGTGGTCCAGCAGGCGGCGCGTGCGGGCCTGGGTGCGGCGGTGGTATCGGCCTGGCTGGTCGCCGAGGATCTGGCGCACGGCCGCCTGGTCCAGTTGTTGCCGGGCTGGGAAGCGCCGCCCCTGCCGGTGCATGTGGTGTTTCCTGCCGCGCGCCAGCAGCCGGCGCGGCTGCGCGCCTTCATCGATGCGATGAAGGCCGCCCTGCCGCAGCTGCATGGCATGCGGCCGACTCCCGGTCTCAGTTCAACCGCGCCTTGATCAACGGTCGCAGCAGGTAGTTCAGGACGCTGCGCTTGCCGGTCAGGATGTCCACATCCGCCACCATGCCGGGAATGATCGGCAGGGCCTCGCCGTGCCGCCGCAGCTGGCTGCCATCGGTGCGGATCAGCACCTGGTAGAACGATTCCTTGCCCCGCGGCGTATCCTCCTCGATGGTATCGGCACTGATCTGCTCGACGGTGCCGCTGAGTTCGCCGTAGATGGTGTAGTCATAGGCGGTGATCTTGACCTTGGCCGGCATGCCCGGCACCAGGAACGCGACGTCGCGCGGCTTGACGCGGGCTTCCACCAGCAGCCGTTCCTCCACCGGAATCACCTCCATGATCGGCTCGCCGGGAGGAATCACGCCACCGCGGGTATTGATCAGCACCGTGTTGACCCGCCCACGCACGGGCGACAGGATCTCGGTGCGCCGCAGCTGGTCCTGCCGCTGGTGCACGATCGGCTCCAGTGCGGACAACTCCGCCTTCAGCTTGGAGCGTTCGGTATAGGCTTCCTGGAAATAGGTGTTGCGCAACTCGCTGAGCTTGCCGGTCAACGTGGCGATTTCCTGGGTCAGCTTCAACTCTTCCATCTGGCTGACGGCGTTGCGCGCGACCAGCGGCCGCACGATCCGCAGCTGGTCGCGCGCGATCGACAGCTGCTGGCCGATGGCTGCCGAACTCTGCTGCAATGTCGCACGGCGGGACTGGTACAGCTCCCGCTCCGAACGTGCCAGCGCGCTCTCGGCCGGAATGTCGTCCGGGAACTCGATGGCACCTTTGCCCAGCACCTCCGCATCCAGTCGCGCGATTGCGGCCCGCAGCACCTGCGACTGGTTGGCCGATTCCTCGTAGTTGGTGCGGAAGTGGGTTTCCTCCAGCCTCACCAGCGGCTGGCCCACTTCGACCAGGTCTCCCTCCTTCACCAGCAGGCGATCGAGGATGCCGCCTTCCAGGCTCTGGATCTTCTGCATGCGGCTGTACGGCACCACCCTGCCCTCGCCACGGGTCACCTGGTCCAGCTGCGCAAGCGCGGCCCAGCCCACGGCGATGGCCACCGTCGCCAGCAGCACCCACAACAGCGGTCGGTACACGGGATGCGTGGACGCCAGCAGTGGATCCGCAAGCTCGCGCCGCAGTCGCTGCGAACGCTTCTGCCGCTCAACCATGATGTCCTCCTGCGACCGCGGCGATCGGCTGCACCTGGTTGCCCTGCACCACCTGCTCCAATGGGCCGTCCATGATGATCCTGCCGTTGCGCATCACCACGGCACGCTCGACGAGGGCCAGCATGCTGCGCTTGTGGGTGGTCAGTACCAGAGTGCGCTGGCCGAGCCAACGCTGCAGGAACTGGATGACATGGGTCTCGCTCTGCTGGTCGAAGGCGGCGGTGGGCTCATCCAGCAGCACGACAGGCGGATCCTGCAGGATCACCCGGGCCAGGCCGATGGCCTGGCGCTGGCCACCGGACAGGCTGCCGTTGCCCATCACCAGCTGGTCCAGCCCCAACGGATTGCCGCGCACGAAAGGCCCCATGCCCACCGCGTCCAGCGCCTCCAGCAGCTCCTCATCCCGCCAGGCGGCACCTTCCAGATTGAGGTTGTCGCGCAGGCTGCCATGGAACAACGCCACGTCCTGCGGCAGATAACCAATGTTCCGTGCACGGTCACCGGGATCGATCTGTGCCAGCGCCACGTCGTCCAGCAACAGGCGTCCCTGCTGCGGCGTCACCAGTCCGGACAGCACGCGCAGCAGGCTGGACTTGCCCGCACCGTTGCCGCCCAGCAGCGCCACCCGCTGCCCAGGTGCGATGGACAGCGCATGCACGTCGACCACCCACGGCCCTTCGCCCAGCGCCAGGCGGACATCGTGCAGCTGGTAGGCACCCTGCAGGCGCGGCCGGTGCACGAAGCGGGCACCCTGTGGGCGCTCCTGCTCGGCGCCCATCAACTGGTCCAGCCCCTCCATGGCGACGCGGGTGTGCTGCCAGCGTCCCAGCACCGCCGCAACCTGCGCCAGCGGCGCGATCGCCCGCGATGACAGGATCGAGCACGCCACCAGTGCGCCCACGGTCATCGCACCGTCATTGATGCGGTAGACACCGAAGGCAACCACACCCACATACGCAAGCTGCTGCACCACGGCCGCGCCATGGCTGAGGCTGGCGGTGAGCGTACTTGTCTTCAATGCCGTTCCCGCCAGCTGCGCCGTCAGGCTTTCCCAGTGCTTCAGGCTGCGGCCTTCGGCACGCGTGGCCTTTACTGATTCCAGGTGTTCAAAGGCCTCCAGCAGCACGCTGTTCTTCATCGCCCCTTCGCGCAGATTCTGCCGCGACAGCTCACCCAGCCGGCGCTGCGCGAGCACGCCCGGCAGCACCATCAGGACACAGGCCACCACCGGCACCCAGACCACATGCCCACCGATCAGGGCGATCAGCAGCAGGAACACGAACACGAACGGCAGGTCGCTGAGCAGCGCAGCGGTGGACGAGGTGAAGAAATCACGCACGCCCTCAAACTCGCGCACCTGCGTACTGAATGCCCCCATCGACGCCGGCTTGGCGTTGATCCGGGTACCGAGCACGCGGGCGAACAGCAGCGTTCCCAGCTGCAGGTCCATGCGCTTGCCGAGCACATGCAGCAGCTGCCCGCGCAGGACGCGCAGCACCCCTTCGATGATGACCGCCAGGGCAACGCCACTGGCCAGCACCCACAGCGTGTCGAACGCTGCCACCGGCACCACCCGGTCATAGACCTGCATGGCGAATATCGCCGTCGCGATGGCCAGCAGGTTGGCCACGAATGCGGCGGCCCCCACCTCGACATAGGAGCGCCACAGCTGACGCAGTGGCCCGTAGAACCAGTGCTCGCCCCGGCCCGCGGCGAAATCGCCGACCCGGCCATCCGAGCGGAAGCGCGGTTTGGCGAACACTGCCGTACCACTGTACAGCGCCTGCAGTGCCTGCAGCGGCATGGCCTGTGTGCCACCCTCGGCCTGTGGCACCTCCACCTGCGCCTGGTCATCGCTGATCGCCGTCAACAACAGCGTGTTCCCATTGTTCAGCAGCAGCAGGACCGGCAGCAGATAGGCGTCGATGTCGGTCAGCTCGAAGGCCTCCACGCGCGCGTTCAGGTCCGCCCGCCGCAGCGCGCGTGGCACCCGCTGCAATGGCAGCCGCCCCTGCTCCAGAGCAATGCCGTCAACCAGCTCGGCAGCACCCAGTGGCCGGCCCAGCCGCTCGCACAGCAGCAGCAGGCCATCCTGCAGCGGGTCGCGCGGCGTGTTGCCGCTGCCGGTGGTAGTCGATTCAATGCGCGGCGTCTGCATGCGTCCTCCCTCCAAGCAACTCACCCAGCTGCCCGATCTGGGCGGCAGCGCGATAATCGATACGGACCCGCTCCATGCGCAGAGTTGCCAGCTGGCGTTCGGCCTCCATCCGCTCGCGCTGCACGCTGAGCAGATCGATGATGTCGCGGCGTCCGACCTGGAACTGGTCGTGATACAGGCCGCCGACGTGCGTGGACTCCTCCACCTGTTGCTGCAGCGCCTGCTCACGCAGTACCAGCGCATCGGCGTTGTCGAACAAGGTGCGCATCTTGCGCCGCAGATCACGGCGGGTGGCGTCGGCACTCCACTGCGCCGCCTCCAGTCGCTGCCGGGCCGCCGCCGGCCGCTGGAAATTGCTGAAGCCGCGCAGGACATCCATGCGCAGGCGCAGCGAAACCACCGAATCGTTCTCCATCTGCCCGCCGATCTCGCGGCGCAGCGCCGATGCCTCCACGTTGAGCTGTGGCTTCAATGCCGCGCGCGATTCCGCCAGCTCCGCCTCGGCTGCCGCGGCATCCTCGCGCGATTCCCGCAGCAGCGGCGCGGCCTCGATTGCTGCATCCAGGCCGTCACGCTGCCACGCCCGCCGTCCGGCAGGCAGGTCCGGCGCCTGCAGCGGGCCAGGATCCCGGCCCAGCAGCAGGGCCAGCTGGTTGTTGGCATCGCGCAAGGCGCCTTCCTCGAACGCCAGCTGGTCCTGGCCGCGGGCGAACTCCAGCTGCGCGCGATCCAGCTCGGTGCGGTCGGCGTAGCCGCTGCCGCTGCGGTCGCGGGCCATGCCGCGGACGCCCTCGATCCGCTGCAGGAAGTCACGCACGGCCACCACTCTTTCGCGGGCGACCAGCACGTCCAGGTAGGTCTCGATGATATCCAGCGCTGCGTCGTCCCGGGCGACCTCCAGCGCTGCCAGATAGCGGCGCTGGGTCGCACTGGCGGCCTCGACCTGGCTGCGCGTCCGGCCCCAGTCGAACAGCATCTGCGACAGCGTGACGTCGTACACCATTTCGGACATGTGTCCGGCCTGCGGTCCGCCGGAGATCTGCAGTGCGGGAAAGTAGCCCCCCCGTGCGATTTTCACGTCGGTGCCTGCCCGTTCCGCTTCGCTCAGCGCCGCACGCACCCGGGGATGGATCGCCAGTCCGGTCTGCACAGCCTGCTCCACACTCATCGCACTGGCCCCCGCCGGCAGGCCGCACAGCAGGAGGAGCGCGAACGCTCCTCCTGCCCACCGCCTTCGGCTCCGCCGTTGCGGCATCAGGCCACCACCTGCACCGAGTTGTCCTCCACCAGCAGCGTGGTGCTGCCAAAGGTGTACACGTCGTAGGTCACACCATTGATCAACTGGGTGGTTCCGGTGTTGACCGCACCGATGACGTTCAGCACATCGTTGCTCTCGCCGGTGATCTGCAGCGTGTCGTTGCCATCGGTGATCGCCGCCACCTCCGCCGCAGTGAGGGTGAGCACGCTGCCCGAATCTCCCGTGCCCAGATCGATGCGCTCGATGTTGCTGAGCGTGCCCACACCAGCCGAGTTGTAGTCCAGGTCGATGCCATTGGCCAGGATCAGGGTGTCGAATCCAGCCCCTCCATCGATGCTGACGAAGTTGGTGGCGGTGATCTGGATCGCGTCGTCGCCGTTGCCGGCGACCACGTGATCGCCGCTGCCGACGTTGAAGATCAGATCGCTGCCATCGCCGCCGTTGATGTGCTCGGAACTGCCGTTGGCGCCGGACAGTACGTCATTTCCGGATGTACCGTTGACATCGATCTGACCGATGTTCAACGACAGGCCGTTCGGACTCAGCGTGACGCCGTAGGCAGCGCTGTCGTTGCCGTTGGAATCGGTAGATACCAGATTGAAGGATATCTGCGACCCAAGGTTGAGGATATCGGTGATGTTCAACCCGAGCTGGCTGAGGATGGTCGGACTGAGCAGGTTCAGCGAGAAGTTGCCGGAGGAATCGGCCTGGATCGGCAGCAGCTCGACGTTCAGCGCAGGCGTGATCACCCGGATCACAACGCTCGAATCCGGCTCGGTGGTGCCACTGAAGCCAAAGCGCGGACTGAGAGGATTGAGGCTGACGTCCACCCCGAAGTTGCCGATGGTGACCGGCTGTTCGATGCTGGTGCCGATGCCGATGCTGGCCACGTTGCTCGGATTGCCAGCCGGATCACTGCCCACGACCGACACCTGTGCGTTGAGCAGCTGGTCCCAGGTGAAGTCGATATCCAGATCGGTGAGCAGGTTCAGCGACGCCAGGCCACTGTTGTCGGCGGTGACCGTCGCCGTGGCCGTCACACCTCCTACCGTCAGCGTGACCGTCAACTCGGTGCCGGGTTCGGCGGAAATGGTCAGCAGATTGCCGACCAGCGACAGCACCGGGGTTGCGGGTGGAACCGTATCGATGGTGAAGGCTTCCGGCGCCGATGCGGTGCCACCGGCGACTTCGGCGGTGATGGTCGATGCGCCTTCCGGGAACGGCCCCATGCCAGCGGGCGGCGTCAAGGTCACGGTCACCGAACCGGCCGCGATGTCCGCAGCGGTCAGGGTGTGGCTGACATCGGCCTCGTAGCCGTTCTGGCCCGCGAACCTGACGGTGATGACCTGCCCGACCTGCATCGTCGGGCGAACGGTCACGTCGACCTGGATGCCGTCGCCGATTTCCGCAGCATTGATCCACGTGTCGGCGGCCTCCGGCACGCTGATGTCCGGTGGCGCAAGATCGGGGGCATTGATCGTCGCCGGACCGCTGGTATTGCCCGCCAGATCGATCGCGACCGCAGAGATCAGCTCGCCGGCAATCAACGGTGGTGCGAACGGCAGGCTGAAGTTGCCGCTGCCATCCACATTGACGGTGATCGGATTCGCGGTGTCTCCATTGACCACAATCCGGACCTGGCTGTTGGGCTCGGCCGTGCCGCTCAGCAGCGCACCGTCAGCACTCACGCTGAGCAGCGGCGCCGGCGGCGCCACGGCGTCCACCGTGGTGGTGGCCGGGCCGCTGTTGTTGCCCGCCGCATCCTGGGCCACCGCGTTGATCACGGTGCCATCGGGCAGCGGCGCTTCAGGAGTGAAGCTCCAGTTGCCGCTGCCATCGGCGATAGCCTGCCCGATCGGATCGCCGTTGCCATCGGTGAGGATCACCGTGGCACCCGCTTCGGCCGTGCCAGTGATGACACTGCCGTTGCTCGGGTCGATCACCGGTGCCGGCGGCGCCACCGCGTCCACCGTGGTGGTGGCCGGGCCGCTGCTATTGCCCGCCGCATCCTGGGCCACCGCGTTGATCACGGTGCCATCGGGCAGCGGCGCTCCAGGGGTGAAGCTCCAGTTGCCGCTGCCATCGGCGGTGGTTTCGCCGATGGGATCGCCGTTGCCATCGGTGAGGATCACTGTTGCACCGGCTTCAGCGGTGCCAGTGATGACGCTGCCGTTGCTCGGATCGATCACCGGGGCCGGCGGCGCCACCGCATCCACCGTGGTGGTGGCCGGGCCGCTGGTATTGCCTGCGGGATCCTGTGCCACCGCGTTGATCACGGTGCCGTCGGGCAGCGGCGCTCCAGGAGTGACGCTCCAGTTGCCGCTGCCATCGGCGATAGCCTGCCCGATCGGATCGCCGTTGCCATCGGTGAGGATCACCGTGGCACCCGCTTCGGCCGTGCCAGTGATGACACTGCCGTTGCTCGGGTCGATCACCGGTGCCGGCGGCGCCACCGCGTCCACCGTGGTGGTGGCCGGGCCGCTGGTATTGCCCGCCGCATCCTGCGCCACCGCGTTGATCACGGTGCCGTCGGGCAGCGGCGCTCCAGGAGTGAAGCTCCAGTTGCCGCTGCCATCGGCGGTGGTTTCGCCGATGGGATCGCCGTTGCCATCGGTCAGGATCACTGTTGCACCGGCTTCAGCGGTGCCAGTGATGACGCTGCCATTGCTCGGGTCGATCACCGGGGCCGGCGGCGCCACCGCATCCACCGTGGTGGTGGCCGGGCCGCTGCTGTTGCCCGCCGCATCCTGCGCCACCGCGTTGATCACAGTGCCATCGGGCAGCGGCGCTCCAGGGGTGAAGCTCCAGTTGCCACTGCCATCGGCGATAGCTTGCCCGATCGGATCGCCATTGCCATCGGTGAGGATCACCGTGGCGCCGGCTTCAGCCGTACCGCTGATGACGCTGCCGTTGCTCGGATCGATCACCGGGGCCGGCGGCGCCACCGCATCCACCGTGGTGGTGGCCGGGCCGCTGGTATTGCCTGCGGGATCCTGTGCCACCGCGTTGATGACGGTGCCGTCGGGTAGCGGCGCACCAGGAGTGAAGCTCCAGTTGCCGCTGCCATCGGCGATAGCCTGCCCGATCGGGTTGCCACTGCCATCGGTGAGGATCACCGTGGCGCCGGCTTCAGCCGTGCCGCTGATGACGCTGCCATTGCTCGGGTCGATCACCGGGGCCGGCGGCGCCACAGCGTCCACCGTGGTGGTGGCCGGGCCACTGCTATTGCCCGCCGCATCCTGCGCCACCGCGTTGATCACGGTGCCATCGGGCAGCGGCGCACCGGGAGTGAAGCTCCAGTTGCCACTGCCATCGGCGGTGGTCTGCCCGATCGGAGCGCCATTGCCATCGGTGAGGATCACCGTGGCGCCGGCTTCAGCCGTACCGCTGATGACGCTGCCGTTGCTCGGGTCGATCACCGGGGCCGGCGGCGCCACCGCATCCACCGTGGTGGTGGCCGGGCCGCTGTTGTTGCCCGCCGCATCCTGCGCGATGGCATTGATCACGGTGCCGTCGGGCAGCGGCGTAGCCGGGGTGAAGCTCCAGTTGCCGCTGCCATCGGCGATGGCTTCGCCGATGGGATCACCGTTGCCGTCGGTCAGGATCACCTTCACGCCGGGCTCGACGGTGCCGGTGATCACCGTGCCGTTGCTGGCATCGAGCGTCGGCGCCGAGGGCGCGACCGCATCGACGGTCGTGCTGACCGGGCTGCTGTTGTTGCCGGCCGCGTCGCGCGCCAGTGCATTGATGACGGTGCCATCGGGCAGAGGCGTGCCGGGCGTGAACGACCAGTTACCACTGCCATCGGCGATGGTCTGCCCAATCGGAATACCGTTGCCGTCAGTGAGGATCACTGTCGCACCGGCTTCGGCGGTGCCGCTGATGACGCTGCCGTTGCTCGCGTCGATCGTCGGTGCCGGCGGCGCGACCGAATCGACCGTGGTACTGGCCGCGCCGCTGCCGTTGCCCGCCGCATCCTGTGCCACCGCAGTGATCACCGTGCCATTCGGCAACGGTGTAGCCGGCGTGTAGCTCCAGTTGCCGGCGCCATCGGCGGTGGTCTGGCCGATCGGGTTGCCACTGCCATCGGTCAGGATCACTGTGGCACCGGCTTCGGCTGTACCGCTCACCACACTGCCGTTGCTCGGGTCGAGCACCGGCGCCGGCGGCGCCACCGTATCCACGGTGGTCGTGGCCGGGCCACTCGCGTTGCCTGCCGCATCCTGGGCCACCGCCGTGATCACGGTGCCATCGGGCAGCGGCGTGCCGGGCGTGAACGACCAGTTGCCACTGCCATCGGCGGTGGTCTGCCCGATCGGATCGCCATTGCCATCGGTCAGGACCACCGTCGCGCCGGCTTCGGCGGTACCGCTGATCACCGCACCGTTGCTGGCGTTGATCGCCGGCGCCGGCGGCGCCACCGCATCGACGGTGGTACTGGCGGGGCCGCTGCTGTTGCCGGCCGGGTCCGTCGCGATGGCGTTGACCACCGTGCCATCGGGCAATGGCGTGGCCGGAGTGAAGCTCCAGTTGCCACTGCCATCGGCCGTGGTCTGCCCGATCGGGTTGCCGCTGCCATCGGTGAGGATCACCGTGGCACCGGCTTCGGCCGTACCGCTTACCACACTGCCGTTGCTCGGGTCGATCACCGGCGCCGGCGGTGCCACCGCGTCCACCGTGGTGCTTGCCGGGCCACTGGTGTTGCCCGCCGCATCCTGGGCGACCGCGGTGATCACCGTGCCGTCCGGCAGCGCTGTGGCGGGGGTGAAGCTCCAGTTGCCGCTGCCATCGGTCGTGGTCTGCCCGATCGGGTTGCCGTTGCCATCGGTGAGAATCACTATCGCACCGGCTTCGGCGGTGCCGCTGATCACCACGCCGTTGCTGGCGTTGATCACCGGTGCCGGCGGTGCCAACGCATCCACGGTGATGCTGGCCGGGCCACTGCTGTTGCCGGCCGGGTCCGTCGCGATGGCGTTGACCACCGTGCCGTCGGGCAATGGCGTGGCCGGGGTGAAGCTCCAGTTACCGCTGCCATCGGCCGTGGTCTGCCCGATCGGAGTGCCGCTGCCGTCGGTCAGCACGATGACCGCATTGGCTTCCGCAGTGCCACTGATCTCGACCCCATTGCTGGGATCGATCACGGGCGCCGGCGGCGCAACGCCATCGATGGTGATGGCCGCCGGCGCACTGTCGACACCCGAAGGACTGCGCGCGATCACGTTGACCACGGTCCCATCGGGCAGCGGTACGCCCGGGGTGAACGACCAGTTGCCACTGCCGTCAGCCGTGACCTGGCCGATCGGGTTGCCGCTGCCATCGGTGATGATGACCGTATTGCCCGGATCTGCAGTACCGCTGATCACCGAACCGTTGCTGGGATCGATCAGCGGAATCGAGGGCAGCGAGCTGTCGACGGTGGTGCTTGCCGGTGCGCTGGTGTTGCCTGCTGCATCGGTCGCGGTGACGTTGACCACCGTGCCATCGGGCAGCGGCGTGGCGGGGCTGAAGCTCCAGTTGCCACTGCCATCGACAGTGGCCTGCCCGATCGGATTGCCGTCGCCGTCGGTCAGCGTCACGGTGCTGTTCGGTTCGGCGGTACCGGTGAGGACGTTGCCATTGCTGGCATTGACGACCGGCGTTGGCGGCGCCACCGCATCGACCGTGGTGCTGCCCTGCGGGCCGGTGTTGCCGGCCGCATCCTGCGCGACCGCGTTGACCACCGTGCCGTCAGGCAGTGCCGTGGCCGGGGTGAAGCTCCAGTTGCCGCTGCCATCGGCAGTGGTCTGTCCGATCGGGTTGCCGTTGCCATCGGTGAGGATCACCGTGGCGCCGGCCTCGGCGGTGCCGGTGATCGTCGTGCCATTGCTCGGTTCGAGCACGGGGGCCGGCGGCGGCAGCGCATCGACGGTGATGGCCGCCTGGGGACCGATATTGCCGGTGGCATCGGTGGCGGTCGCCACGATCACCGTCCCGTCCGGCAGCGGCGTGCCGGGAGTGAAGCTCCAGTTGCCACTGCCGTCGGCGGTGACCTGGCCAATCGGATTGCCGCTGCCGTCGGTCAGGATGACCGTGCTGCCAGCTTCGGCAGTACCACTGACGGTGGTGCCGTTGCTGGGATCGATGACCGGCGCCGGCGGCGCACTGGCATCGACAGAGACGGTGGACGGCGGACTGGTATTGCCTGCCGCGTCCACCGCCACGGCCGTGACGACGGTGCCATCGGGCAGCGGGGTGGCCGGCGTGTAGCTCCAGTTGCCGCTGCCATCGACGGTGACCTCCGCGATCAGGCCACCGTTGCCGTCAGTGAGGATGATCGTGCTGTTGGGCTCGGCGGTACCGCTGACCGTGTTGCCGTTGCTGGGATTCAGCACCGGCGTCGCCGGTGGCAGCGCGTCCACGGTGATGCTGGTCGCGCCGCTGGTATTGCCAGAGGCATCGGTGGCGGTCGCGCTGACGACGCTGCCATCGGGCAGCGGCGTAGCGAGCGGGAACGACCAGTTGCCGTTGCTGTCGACCGGGGCCTGACCGAAGGGATTACCGCTGCCATCGATCAACGTGACGACACTGCCCGGCTCGGCCGTGCCAGTGAGCGTGATGCCATTGCTCGGGTTGACCACGGGTGCGGCAGGTGCGACGGCATCGACCGTGATCGACGAAGGCGCACTGGTGTTGCCGGTGGCATCGGTGGCCGTGGCGTTGATCACGGTGCCATCAGGAAGCGGCGTCGCCGGAGTGAAGGTCCAGTCGCCAAAGCCATCGGCGGTGACCTGCGCAATGAGATTGCCATTGCCGTCGGTGAGCGTCACCGTGCTTCCCGGCTCGGCGGTGCCTACGATCAGGGTGCCATTGCTGACGTCGAGCACGGGCGCCGACGGCGCCTGCGAGTCGATGGTGACGCTGCTGCCGACGCTGGCGTTGCCGGAGCCATCCACTGCCACGGCGTTGACCACCGTCCCGTTGGGCAGCGGCGTGGCGGGCGTGTAGCTCCAGTTGCCGCTTCCATCCACCGTTACGCTGGCAATCGGATCACCATTGCCATCGGTGAGGATCACCCTGCTGCCAGGCTCGGCGGTACCCGTGACTGCGCTGCCGTTGCTCAGGTTCAGCACAGGCGCGGCCGGTGGCACCGCATCCACCGTGGTGCCGCCCTGCCCGCCGGTGTTGCCTGCCGCGTCGGTGGCGGTGGCATTGATCACGGTACCGTCCGGCAGTGGCGTGGCCGGGGTGAAGCTCCAGTTGCCGTTGCCGTCAGTGGTGGTCTGGCCTATTGGAGTGCCGCTGCCGTCAGTCAGCGTCACGGTACTGCCGGGCTCGGCCGTACCGCTGATGCTCGTGCCGTTGCTGGGAAGGACGACCGGGGCGGCCGGAGCGACCGCGTCGACGATGATGCTGGCGCCGGGGCCGGTGTTGCCGGTGGCGTCCGTGGCACTGGCGTTGACCACGGTGCCGTTCGGAAGCGGCGTGGCCGGGGTGAAGCTCCAGTCACCATTGCCGTCGGCGGTGACCTGCCCGATCGGATTACCGTTGCCATCGGTCAAGGTGACCGTGCTGCCGGGCTCGGCGGTTCCGCTGAGCGTGGTGCCGTTGCTGGCCTCGAGTATGGGCGCGGCAGGCGGCTGCGAATCCACGGTGACCGTTGCCGGCGGGCTGCTGTTGCCTGAGGCATCCTCGGCAACCACCGTGACCACCGTGCCATCGGGCAGCGGCGTGCCGGGGGTATAGCTCCAGTTGCCGCTGCCATCGACGGCGACTTCCGCAATCGGATTGCCGTTGCCGTCGGTCAGCACCACCGTGCTTCCGGGCTCGGCGGTGCCCGTGAGCGTGCCGCCATTGCTGGGCTCCACGGTAGGCGTGGACGGCGCGACCGCATCGACCGTGATGCTTCCCTGGCCGCTGGTGTTGCCGGCCGGATCGGTTGCGGTGGCATTCACCACCGTGCCGTCCGGCAACGGCGTGCCCGGGGTGAAACTCCAGTGGCCATCGCCATCGGCGGTGACCTGGCCGATCGGGTTGCCATTGCCGTCGGTGAGGGTCACCGTGCTGCCGGCCTCGGCGCTACCGCTGATCGTCGTGCCGTTGCTTGGATCGATGACCGGTGCGGCAGGCGCAACGCCATCGATGGTGATCGACGTGGCGGGGCTGGTATTGCCGGCCGCATTCTGGGCCACGGCAGTGACCACGGTTCCATCAGCAAGCGCCGCAGGCGGCGTGAAGCTCCAGTTGCCGCCCGCATCCGCTACCGTCTGGCCGATCGGATTGCCATCGCCATCCGTAAGCAGGATGGTCAGGCCCGCGCCCGCCGTTCCGGAAATCACACTGCCATTGCTGGCATTCACCAGCGGCGCGTCGGGATAGTCGGGCGCCTGCACCGTGACCGGCGGACTGCTGTTGCCGGCCGGATCGGTCACTACCACGCTGATCGTCTCGCCTTGGGTCAGCGGTGGATCCAGTGGTACCGTGAACTGGCCGTCGCCGCCGATCACCACGGTGGCATCGGGCTGGCCATCGCCATCGGTATCCACGCCCACCGTTGCTCCCGGCTCACCGCTGCCGCTGATGCTGCTGCCGTCGTCAGCCACCACCACGTTGCTGGCCGCTGCAGGCGGTGTCGTATCGGGGGCCGTCGCCTGCCCCGGTCCGCTCACGTTGCCGGCGGCATCGACCAGCGTCACGCTGACGCTCTCGCCGTTGGTCAACGGCGGCGACAGGGTGACACTGAATCGCCCATCGGCACCCACCGTTCCGGTCGCATCAGGCTGCCCGTCACCATTGGTATCGACGCGCACCGTGGCACCGACTTCACCGCTGCCGGTAAGCGTCCGGCCGTCTGCACTGAATGCCAGCCCGGTGGGTGCGGCCGGCGGCGTGGTATCGGGTACCGGGGGATTCTGCGGTGGATTCGCCGATCCGCCACCACCACCGCCGCCGCTGTCGGCCAACGCCACCGCTGCGCCGACCGCGGCCAGCCCGCCCAGCACCATCGCACCACTGATGCCACTGCCCGCGCCCGCGCCCGCTGCAGTCAGCGACTCGAACCCAGCCAGCGTCTCCTGCGGCAGATAGCTGGCCGCCAACGGCCCATCGCTGGCCACCGCCGGCAGATCGACGGCCACGAGCTTCTTGTCATCCACCAGGAACAGATGGCTGGGCGATTGTCCTTCAGCATAGAAGTTGACGATGCGGACGTTCTCGCCGGTCTTCAGCTGCACCACGAGATCCTGGCCGTCCTTCACGTAGCCGGCGACCTGGTCTGGATCGATGTCCAGTGCGACGTTGCTGCTCTGCTGCAGCGTCACGACATCATTGAGGACGGTGGTGGCGGCGGTATCGGAGCTGATCGACTCGCTTGCCGGGACAACCTTGACGCGGATGGCCATGGGACATTCCTCTCTACAGGCGCACCGCCATGCGCACAACGACGTCACGCACAGCGATCACGCTGGCACGGCGGCACGGAATGGATATGTTTTCGCGCGAAGCCACCGCCAACGGGCAAAACGCCTGCTGCCGGATACGTGCTTCGGAATCTTCAGGCGACCGGATGCAGCGATGCGACGCGCCCGGTCGTGGTGCGATGCAGCGCTACAGCGTGGGCGCGAGATGCAGATGCATGAACGACAATCCTCTTGTCTGGAATCGCCGACGCGCGTTCAGCGACGCGGTCAGGGCCGTCGGACGTCGGCCATTGCTCCCCGTCCGCTGCGGGAGGGTATACACCGCGTCGAAGTGAACGTTCCATGCAGATCGCGTGCATGCGGCCTTCATCGCGCAGGTCGTTGAAAGCTCTGTGACGCAGTTGGCACGTCATTACGCTGGAACACCCGTTTTCAGTGGGAAAAAATGCGATCCCAATTGACGCTTCAGGCTCGTTTTGCGCAGCGCAAAACGAACGAAGGAACGGTCGGGAGTGCCCGCAGCAACGCGTGGCGACTCCCCCGTTCCCCTCATCACTACAACGATGACTGCGTTCAGTCCGCTGATCGGGCCTTGTCTGCTTCATCGTTCCACGCGGCCACGCGCGCGCGGGTGTCGGCCAGCAACTTGTCCAGCGCTGCACGATCATGCACGTGGCCGCGCAGGATCACGCTGTCGATCTTCCGGGTCGCGGCGATGTCCTGCAGCGGATTGGCGGTGAGCAGTACCAGGTCCGCAGCCTTGCCCGTGGTCACGCTGCCGTAGCGATCCATCTGCCCGAACCAGGCCGGGCCAGACCGCGTGGCCGCTGACAGGGCCTGGGGCGGTGTCAGCCCTTCCTGCACGAACAGCTGCAGTTCCTGGTGCAGTCCGATCCCGGGATAGTTGAACGAATTGAGGAAGCCGGCGTCGGTGCCTGCAATGATCGTCACACCCGCTTCCTGAAGCATCGGCAGCACCGCGGCCACCTGCCGGTACTGCGCATGCCGCGCCTGGATCTGTGCCGGCGTGGCCTTGGCCGCACGCTCCACGCGCCACTGGTAGGTGGCACGCAGGCCTGGGCCGATGTAGGCCAGATAGGGATCGTGGGCATGATCGTCCTGGTCGAGGAAGTCGAGAATGCGTCCGCCGTTGAGTGTGGGCGTCACGAACACGCCTCGACGGGCGAAATCACGATACGCGCGCATCGCGGTGTCACGGTCGAAACTGGCATCCAGCTGCCGGTTGGCTTCCGCACGATCGATACGTCCGGCGCCGAAATCGGCTGCAATCCGCGCCTCATCCCTGCTGCCCGCCTTGAACGCATAGTCCAGGTGTTCGATCGACGCCAGGCCAGCATCGACCGCCTGCTCCACGGTCAGCGCCATTGGGATATGGCCCGATGCCCTGAATCCTGCCTTGCGCGCGGCGGCGGCCGAGTACAGGAAAAGTTCCGGTGTCAGCGTACTGTCCGTGATCTTGACGAAGTCGACCTTGTCGCGCTGCAGGCGCGTGATCGCCTGATCGGCATCGGCGCGGCTGCCGACTTCGATCGTCCCCTTCCAGACCGGCTTGATGCCTTCGATCTTGGCGCCGGAGCTGAGCAGGCGTGGACCGAACAGTGTGCCGGCGGCGATCTCGCCACGCCACTGCAGCACCTGCTGCGGCAGATCACCCGAACAGTCGCGCACGGTGGTGATGCCATGGGCGACGTACAGCGGCAGCAGTGCCTTGTTCTCTTCGATCAGCGCAGGGCCTCCACCGAAGTGCACATGCATGTCCCACAGTCCCGGAATCAGGTACTTCCCCTGCGCATCCAGCTGCCGGTCCGCGCGCCACTGGCCCTCCAGCCCTGCGTCAGGGCCGACCGCAACAATCGTCTCGCCGCGGATCACCACGCTCTGCCCCGGCAGGGTGCGGGCGTGCTCCACATCGACCACGGTGGCATTGCGGATCAGCAGATCGGCACGTTCGGCTGCAGCAGCGGACAGCGGTGCGCAGGCGAACAGCACAGCAAGGGACAACGGGCGGAAACAGAACATGGACAACATCCTGGTAGGCACGGCCAGCGTGCGGAATGGAAGGAGCAGATATCAGCGTGTCGCGCCATGCTGGCGCAGCAGGGTTTCGATCGCGGCGAATCCGCGCTGGCGCGCATGAGCCAGCGGCGTCACGCCCTCGCCGTCGGCCAGCTCAGGATCGGCGCCCGCTTCGAGCAGCAGCTGCACGATCTGCGTGTGGCGCGGCCCTCCGTCGCCGAGCAGGATCGCCTCCAGCAGCGCCGTCCACTGCAGTCGATTGACGTGGTCCACTGCCACGCCCGCACGCAGCAGCATGCGCACCGTGGTGACGTGGCCACGCTCGGCGGCGGGAATCAGGGCGGTGCCGCCATAACGATTGGTGCTGCTCAGGTCTGCACCATGGCTCAGGGTCAAGGCCAGGATCCCGTCCAGTCCGCGCGCACCGGCGTACAGATAGGCACTGTCCTGCAGCCTGTCCTTGGCGTTGACATCGGCCCCCGCCTCGATCAGCACGCGCGCCGCGTCCACGCGGTTGCCATGGGTCGCCAGCAGCAGCGCGGTGCGGCCCTGTGCGTCGCGCGCTTCCAAGGCCGCGCCATCGGCCAGTGCCTGGCGCACCGCTCCGGCATCGCCGCGGCTGGCGGCCTCCCGCAACCGCACGTCGGCCTGGCCGGACGGGTCTGCGGCACAGGCCGGAAATGCCACGGCCAGCAGGCACAGCAGAAGCGCGCGCCGTGAGGGCGCAGCCCAGCGCAGGCAGCGGTGTTGCAGGTACATGATGAACCCTCCGGAATCAGTCGGCCGGACGTTGCCGGTACCTTGGCCGCATGGTAGAAGTCGCCACGGGTATCCAGAAATGAAATGTTCAAATGCAAGAAAGTTCAAAATCGAATAGGTCACTGTTCGAACTGGACCTGCTGCGGGCCCTGGTGATGGTGGCCGACTGCGGCAGCTTCACCACTGCGGCCACCCGCCTGCACTCGACCCAGTCCACGGTCAGCCAGAAGGTGCGTCGTCTGGAAGACCTGGCCGGTCATCGCCTGCTCGAGCGTGGCCATCGCGATGTGCAGCCCACCGACGCCGGCCACACGCTGCTGGGCTATGCCCGGCGCATGCTCGACCTGAACGAGGAAATGGCACAGGCGTTGGCGGGCGCCACGGTCGAAACAGCGGTCCGCATCGGTGTACCCGAGGACTTCGTCAACGCGCAGACCACGCGCATGCTGGCCGCTTTCAGCCGCCGCCATCCGCAGGTGAAGCTGGAGATCAGCAGCGGCCTCAGCCGCGATCTGGCCCATGGCTTCGATCATGGTGAACTGGATCTGGTCCTGGTCAAGCAGCGCCGCAACAGCCGCCAGGCCGTGCATTGCCGGCGTGAACCCATGCACTGGATCGACAGCCTGCGCAGTGGCTGCCTGCTGCAGGAGCCCCTGCCGCTGGTGACCTTCCCGCCGCGCGGACTGTACCGCGACGAAATGATCCAGGCGGTCGAAGCACTCGGCCTGCGCTGGCGCATCGCCTTCACCAGTTCATCGCTCAGCGGCATCCAGGGCGCGGTTGCCGATGGCATCGGCATCAGCCTGCTGCCGCGCCGGGCAGTGGGCCGCGGACACCGCATCATCGACGGCGAACGGAACCTGCCGGTGATCGACAACTACGAGATCGGGCTGCTGCACCGTGGCGACGCCGATGATGCCGTGCGTGCGCTGGCCAGCGAGCTGTGGCAGCAGGTGCAGCGCGAGCCGGTATGAGCCCGTTCGATGAATATCGCCGGGTGCAGGGGCGCGGCGGGTGCGCCGTACACAGCGCTGAACGGGTACCATAGACACCTGTTTCCGCTGTGATGCCGCATGGGCCCGTCCGACCGCCACGATCGTATCCGCCGCTGGCAGGCCGCTTCACTGCTTGCCGCCGCGCCGATCGCCAGCCTGTCCGCCAGCGATGCCGTCGGCGCTCCGCCGCCGCAGGCACCGCCTGGCCAGCAGCGGATCGCCCCGGCGGCGCTGGTCGAACGGCTGCATCAGCGGGTGCTGTCCGGGCAGAGCGCCACAGCCACGCTGGAAAGCTGGTGTGCCGAACACGGCCTGGCCCAGCAGGCCCGCGTCCGCGCGGTGCGCATCCATGGCGATGACAAGCAGGCCCCGGCCGAGGTGCTGCAGGCACTGGGCGCCGACTCCAGCGCCGCGCTGCGCTACCGCCGCGTGCAGCTGGTGTGCGGGAACCGCGTGCTGTCCGAGGCCGACAACTGGTACCTGCCCGGCCATCTCAGTGCGGCGATGAACCAGGTGCTGGACAGCACCGACGAGCCTTTCGGCCGCGTGGTCGGCCCGCTGGGCTTCCAGCGCGAGACCGAAGCCGACCAGACCTTCTGGCCCCCCCGTGGCGAGGGCGACCACGGCATCATCCTGGAAGTACGCGCCTTGCTGCGCGACCGCCAGCAGCAACCTTTCAGCTACGTCATCGAATCCTATCTGGTACAGGCGTTGCCGTAAGCGTGATTGCGGATGGCTGTGACGACTGTCCGCGCGTCGTGAAGGCACCAAGCGACGCCTCTCCGCTCGCCGCAGACGCGAGTCGAAGAGGCGCCCCACCTGCGCTGCTCAGTTGAAGCGGTAATCCATCTCCACCCAGAACTGGCGGCCATAGGGGTCGTAGTTGCCGACCGGATAGAACGGCCAGCCCCCCCCGTTGCGGTCCGCCGGCGGCCGGCTGTTGCGCAGGTTGTTGACGATGACACCCAGCGACAGGTTGTCGCCGAAGGTGCGGAACACGCTCGCGTTGTACGTCATGTACGGTCCGATGCGGCCGCTGCCGTCGCTCTTCGGCAGCGAGCCATAGCGGTTGCCGTACACCGTCGCGGTCCAGTCACCGCGGCTCCAGGTCACGCTGCCGTTGACCTTGCTGCGCCACTGCCAGTCGTCGAGGGAATTGCGGATGTCACGCACCTCGTCATCGGCGAACTGCCGGTACTCATGCTCAAGCACGACGGTGTAGGCCAGGCGCGTGGTGAAGCGCCCCGCCCGCCCGGCATCGAAACGCCAGTTGCCCTTCAGATCGATGCCGCGCACGGATTCGGATGCCGCGTTGATCGGATTGATCAGCACCCGGGTGACCTGGTCCGGCTGCACCGCCGCCGTGGAAGGATTACGGATCACGCGGGCCAGCGCGTCCTGGCACAGCGGCGAACCGATATCGCGCACTTCACCGCCCAGGGTACGGCCGAGGCGGCAATCGGCTTCGTCGCGCAGGATGCGGCTGCTGTCGAGATTGGTCACCTCGTTGTCGATGCGGATGTCGTAGTAGTCCGCACTGAAATCCAGGCTTGCCAGCGGCGACCAGACCACACCGAAGCCGTACGACTTGGCGGTTTCCGGTTGCAGCTGCGGATTGGCGCGGTTGCTGAAGTCGATGGACAGGCCGTTGAAGTCGCAGTCGTCATACGGCTGACCGGCGGTACGGCACCGCCAGTAATCGGTCATGCCCGGGTTGTAGCCGCGGGTTTCAGTGGCGAACACGTAGTTCATGTCCGGCGCACGGAAACTGGTGGCGGCCGTGCCACGGATCAACAGGCTGTCCAGCGGGCGGAACTCCACGCCGAAGCTCCACGTCGCCTTGCCGATGTGTTCGCCTGCGGCCCGGTACTGATCGTAGCGGCCCGCCAGCGTGGTGGTCAGGCGCGGCAGCAACGGCAGCTGCAGTTCGGCGCCCACCGCATAGCGATCACGCTCTCCTCCTGCGCCAACGCCGGCACTGGTGTTCCAGAACTCTCCGGTTCCCAGCCGCGGGTCCGGTCGGTTGCGATACCCTTGGCTGCCGGCCTCGACCACGGCCGCCAGCGCCGCGTCTCCCCCGGGCAGTTCGAACAGGCGGCCGTTGACGCTGGCGCTGAAGGTCTGCAGCCACGCCGCATTGCGGCTCTCCTGGTAACCGGACAACTGCCCGTACTCGTCCGGCGTCAGCGGCTGGTAAAGCCGTGCCGGATCCGGCGCGTAGACTTCCACCCCGTCGCGCACGCCCAGCGTGGGGCCGAGCAGGTATTCGTTGATTCCCGCCAGCAGCACCGGCCGCCGCGTCCGGTTCTCGTAGCGCGAGCGGCTGTAGACGGCCTCGTAGTCCCAGTCGCTGTCACCCAGTTGGCCGCGTACACCGACGTTGAACGACCACGACTTTTCCAGGAAGCGATTGGCGTTGCGCGGCAAGCCGCCCACTTCTTCCGGTGCGAACCGGCGATACCAGCTCTCCAGTTCACCACTGTTCTGGTTGTAGAAGTAATTGCGTGCGGACGTCCAGGTCGGGGCACGGGTATTGTTGTAGATGGTCGCGCTGCCCACGGCGAGGTCGGCGAACAGATCGGTCCGTTCGTCCAGGTGGAAGGTCAGCAGGCCATAGCCATCGAGGTTGCGCTTTTCAGTCTGCACGGTCCAGTTGCTGGCGGCGGCCTCGTTGCTGCCGCAGTAACTGCCCAGGCGCGGATTGGTGGCGCGGAACACGCTCCCGCCGTAGATCCCGGAAGCGGCATCGCAGCCGTCACTGCCCGGGTCGATGTTCCTGCCGGTGGCTGCATTGCGCCGATAGGCGATGGCCGTGGCCTGCGGGACCGTGCCACGCGGATCATCGTCCAGCGAGTCCATGAAATCGCGCTGGCGTGCGTGGATGGCCTTGCGGATTCCCAGCTCGAAGCCGAACACGCCTTCCCATCGCTCACCGGCACCACCTCCCACCACCTGCACGCGCTGGTTGTCTCCCCCGCCCTGCTCGGTACCGCCGGCACGAACGTTGATGTCCACGCCGTCGTAGCGCTCCTTGAGAATGATGTTGACCACGCCGGCGATGGCGTCGGAACCGTACACGGCCGAAGCGCCGCCGGCGAGCACTTCGATACGCTCGATGAGGGCGCTGGGAATGTTGGCCAGGTTCACCACGTTGACCGAGCCTTCGTAGGCCAGCGGGTAGTCGGACTGGCGACGACCGTTGACCAGCACCAGCGTGCGGTTCGGCCCCAACCCGCGCAGATTGATGGTGTTGGCGGCCGGGGTGAAGGTATTGCCGTAATCCTCGCCCTGCACGTTGCCGGTGTTCTCGGTCAGCGCACTCAGGGCGTCGAATGCATTGCGGTAGCCCTGCGCGTCGATCTGCTCCCGGCTGATCACGGTCACCGGCGACGGCCCTTCAACGCTGGCGCGCGGAATGCGCGAACCGGTGACCTTCACTTCCTGCAGCGATGTAGGTGCGCTTTCCTGCGCGAAGGCGGGCAACGAGGCCAGCATCAGGGACGACAGCGCGAGCACCAGCGGACGATGGCGCAGCGCCTGGGGAGAGGCGGACATGGGCTTCCTGGGGGAGTTGGACGATTGGACGGGACGCGGCGGCCTGTGCACGCATAACGATCCCGTAACGAAAGTGTCCCGAACGGACAGTTTCAGCGGAAATGACCAGGCCTGATGGGCTTATGCCGGAACCTGATAAGTGACGCCGCGCGCTGACAACGTGCGTTTTACAACATTCTTGATGGTGTGGCGGCGCATGTACGGGCATCGTCAAGCCATGACGACCTGTTCCTTTGGCCCTCCGATTCCGCCGCTCCGCCCCGTGCTGCGCCAACACCTTGTGCAGCTGCAGGCGGCCCCGATCACCCTGCGCCTGTTCAACCGCGCCGATCTGCCACGCTGGCGCGCCTTCGACGACCGAAGGAGCCGCGGCATCCTGCGCCAGTCCGGCGTCGACGAGGAAGCGCGCTTCCTGGCGGGCGTCCACCGTTCACGCCTGCAGCAGGACAACGACCAGCTGCTGCTGGGCGTGTTCGATGACCGGCACGGCATGCTGCATGATCAACTGCAGATCCAGCTGCACTCCGCCCACGCCCGTTGCGCCGAGCTGCGTTCAATGCAGCACAGCCACGAGCATCCCGCGCAGGCGTTGCAGGCGCTGTGCCCCTTCCTGTTCGACCAGGTCGGACTGCATCGCGTGTTCACCCTGCTTCCGGTGGCCAGCAGCACGCCTTTCGTCGATGCACTGCGTTCGGTGGGGTTCGAGCATGAAGGCCTGCTGCGCGATCACCATCTGGATATCGATGGCTGGCAGGACCGGCAACTGCTGGCCTTGACCGCGCCGCGCTGGCGACAACAGGTCCGCCCGGACTAGCGGACCCGCTCCAGCGCCGCATCCGCCCCGGTCAGTACCGAGCACGCATGGTCCTGCAGCTCCTCGCCGCTGGCCTCGTTGCCGGTCGCGGGATCCAGGCGGGTCGCCAGCAGAATGAAGCCGGGGCCTCCCAGCACATTCTCGCGGCCTGCCACCACCAGGCTCCATTGGCCGACATCGGGCAGCCCGCTCAGGTCATAGGCGAGCAGGTTCAATGGATTGGCACGCAGTTCTGCTCCCGGCAGCATGCGCGCAACGTAACGATGGCCACGCAGCGGCACGGGCAACGCCGCCCACTGCATTCCGACCGCCGCGGCGTGCGTGTCCAGCGCCTGCAGCACATCGGCGCGCAGGCAGTCGATGTGGATGTGAAGCTGATGCTGGGAACGGCCGTGCGGCGAGTTCAGTGCAAGGCTTGCGACAGTGCGCGGCAGGGGGCGGCCCAGCGCCTGTTCGGTATGCCCGCGGGCCTGCCAGGCAGCCGCGAAGTAGTTCGGCGCACCGCGCTGGTACAGCACAGCGCTCTCGATGCCACTGACCTTGTCCAGTGGCATCAGCAGGAACTGGTAGTCGCCATGGGCGTCCTTGATGAGCACATCGCGGCGGGCCGCGGTCGCGTCCCGTTGCAGGCAGGCGCCACGCGGCACATCGGCACCGCGGCAATCGCGCTCGATAAGCCTCCACAGCGCATCCGACGGGACCGGAGCCGGCGGAGGCGCGCTGGCGCAGGCCGCCAGCAGCGAACAGGACAACAACAGGATCAGGCGGGTCACGGGTCTCACAATCGACGGCACGGCCAAGGGCTGCGCCGGCCAGTGTACCCTGCCCCCTCAGCCGGGCACGGCTTCTCGCGTATCCGCCGTCTCCTCGACCTTGCCGGGCGTGTACTTGGTCGCGCCGAAGTACAGCACCCGCCATTGGCTCAGGTTGCCGATGAACCAGTGCGCCACCGAGTCATGACCGTACCCGTCGAAGAAGGTCTCCACGTCCGGCGGCAGCAGGGTCGCATTGTCCCAGGATTCCAGAGTGACCCGCTCGGCCATGGTCAGCGTTCTGCCGCGCTCCCGGCGCCGTCGCAGGCTGACGATCTTGTCCAGCAGCGTGTCGTTCTCCTTCTCCAGCCCCCGGCGCTGCTTGCGTACCGCAGAGAGCTCATCGTTGCGCGCCTTCAGCTCGTCTGACACCCGGTTCCATTCGGCGGTCTTCTCCGCATTGCCCTGGTCGGCCAGATGCAGGTTGTCGTTGTCCCAGGGCGATGGCAGCTGCGACTGCCGTCGGCGCAGCGTGCGCACCTGTTCGCGCAGGGCCTCTTCGCGTGCAGCAAGCCGCTGCATCGACGGCAACTGGTCACCACGTGCCACGCGCACGCGCAGCCAGCGATACAGCAGCTCCATATGCGACGCCTGCACGTCCTCCATGCGTCCACGCTTGACCCGCACCGCCTGCAGATAGGCGTTGAACACCGCCTGCAGTTCCGGATCCTGCTTGTCGAACTCAGCCTTGACGTGCTGTTCCAGGCGACTGATCGGGTTGAGCAGCACCCCCCTGGCCTGCGCCATGTCATACATCTCGTTCAGGGCAAAGCGCGCGATGCTGTTCCGGCGCCCCTGGTGCTGGGGATCGTAGCCACCGCCCACGTCCGAGTGCACACCCGGGAACCATATTTCCACCGTGTTGGCGGGGTATTGGGCATGCTCGCGGGTGGAATCCAGGGGGAACTGGCCGCGCAGCTCATGGGCGGCGGTCATGTGCACCGACTGCTCCACGATCTCCGGTATGGTCATGCCTTCAGCCCATCCGGTATGCCCATTGCGGTAGTTCACTGCCGCCGCCGTCAGGCTGGGCCACACCGAGCACACCGTATCGAACACGCCCATGAATCCGATCCGCAGCGGAATACGCTCGCGGTACAGCCAGGTGCCATCGGCCTGGCGTCGGCAGCGCGCGGCCAGATCGCGGGCGAACGCGCGTGCCGAAGCCGCTCCGCGCGAAAAGCCCAGTACCGACACGCTGACCACCAGGATGCGCATCGGCTCGGGCTGGCTGTCTATCAGCTCGTCCAGCGACTGCAGCGCGAAGTCGATGCGCTCGCGCCCGCCCTTGCCGATGGACAGCCCCAGCAGCCCCCCCTTATCACCGACCTCCGGGCACGGTGTTCCTACGCCGGACAGGTACTGCCGTTTTATGTTCCGTGTGTCGTCCCTGTGCGCGATGAACAAGCGGGCGATGTTCGACAATGCGCGCTCATTCTGGGCCTTGTTCAGCTCCTCATCGCGATTGTTGCCGGTGCCATCGAAGAATACGGCCAGGTGCAGGCTCTGCGTGCATCCCGTAGTGGCCGCTTCCTTGTCGGGCACGGTGCCACACATCGCCTCCTGGCGACGGCGGCGCTCGGCATCGCTCAGCGGACGTGTGCCGCGGGCCAGTCGCGCAGTGCGTGCCGTGCCCTCAGCCTGGGCGACCGGATCCGGGGTGCCCGGTTCAAGATCCACCTGCCCGGGAATCGCGGTCGGATCAATACTGGTCATGGTCCTTGTGCTCCTTCGGCACTGGCATGCGCCGTACGTCCCACTTGTTCACGCCCTTGTCCAGCAGCTCGGCCTCGACATGGCCGTCCGCATAGAAGTGCAGCAGCAAGGTGGCCGGGTTGGGCGGATAGGGCGTCTTCAGCGGTACCACGGCTTCACGCGGCACGCGGTGCCCTTCATCCAGATAGCGGTTGGTGGCCAGATCGTATCGGTTGGCCTCGATCCAGCGCACGCGCACGCTGTGCGGCCCCTTGCCTCGGGGCGCACGCGGGGCCATGCCGGAGCCACCGTTGGTGTATCCACCGATTCCGCCCAGAAACTGCCCATCCACCCTTACATCGTCGAGGTAATACGGGCTGTAGTTGAACGCGAACAACGACATGATCGGCGTCTTGCCGCGCGCCATCGCCCGGCTGCAGCCGACGCCCACCACCAGCAGCGCGATCACCGCCAGCGCGCTCCACCACAGGTACTTGTTGCCCATCATTCCGATCGCGCTCCGTTCAGTCCCAGCTTTCTTCAAGCGGCCACACTTCGTCACCGATATCGGCAGCGCTGCGCCGCCCCGCCGCGAAGTCCTGCAGGCGAAGCCGCCATGCGGGATCCTCGCCAAGATCGACACCGGCCAGCAGCGCCCAGGTCGACACCATCACCAGCCGTCGGCTGTCCTCGATGCCGACGTCCGCGGCCGTGGCCACCACCCGTCGGAAGAAGGTATACCAGCGCGCACGGGGAAGCCGCGCCAGCAGCTCCGGATCGGAGAGCTGGAAGTGATCGATCAGCGTGTAGGGGTAGCTGGCATCGATCAGGGCGCGCCGCTGCGCCGCCTCCAGCACCCAGGGAGGATCGTGCGGATCCTGCACGCTGTCCTGCAATTCCAGGTGCGCCCATTTCAGATCGTGGCGCAGGTACCACCAGCGCTCTCCCAGCGCCAGGAAGGCCCGGCACTGCGCCGCGTCCAGCACCTGCACCCACCATGGCAGCACCCGCGCGTCGAAGAAGCGGGCCAGGAACAGCTTGCCGTTCGGGTAGCTGGCGTCCAGCCGTCTCTGCAGCCGCTGCTGCAGCTCTTCCGCAGGCAATGCCGTGTCGATCAGGCTGAGCAGGCCCGGAGAACGCGCGTACGACGCCGCACGCTGCAGGAAACCGTCAAGCTCCAGGCCACGCGGCAGGCGCGCGAGGAACACGCTGGCGTCATCCGTGCCATCGGCCAGCAGGCCGTCAAACAGGGGCAGCGGCGCCCAGGGCAGCGCGCGCAGCAGTTGCAGGGGCTGCTCGCACTGCGCGCCATCAAGCAGAACGTAACGCTGGGTGCCCTCCTCCAACGGCGGTGGCGAGAACGGTGGGAACTGCCAGTCGTTGGCCACGCTCAGCCTCCCTTCGGTGTCAGCGGGGCTGCACGCTGTGCGGCCAGCAGCAGGCATTCCTTGCAGACCGACTGCGGGAAGACCGGCAACGGGTAACGGCCGCGATCGCCGGGCAGGAACGACTTGCGTCCGGCGTGCACGGCGATCCTCCCGGGTGCGTTGAACACGATGTTGCCGCCGCTGAGGGTGATGCTGGCCCCGCCTGCGGTGGCCACCTGCACCGTCCGGCCCGCAGCCACCTCCACGGCACCCTGTGCGCTCGTGCCCCGCAGCGACTGCCGCGACTGCACGCGCACCTCGTCCTGTTGCGCCTTGACGTCCAGCACCTGTTCGCCACTGGCCAGGGTCAGCGCCGGCTCGCCCGGATCAGCCCCCTCCAGTGTCGCGGCCAGTACGCCGATGGCCTGCCGTCCATGCCAGCGCGCCTGCCCCATCACCACGGCCTCACCGTGCTGGCCGCTGCCCAGTGCCAGAGTCTCGCCCGGCGCCCAATGCAGCCCCTGTCCGGCCACCATCAGCGCACCATCAGGTGCAGCCAGGCCCAGCAGGGCATCGCCGGTATGCGGAACGCGGCCCTCGCCGGCATCACCGCTGCGTTCCGGCGCCGAGCCGGCCGCATCCTGCAACGCGCTACCGGGCACCGTACTGCGCACGCTGGCCAGCAGCACCGGCAGCGGTGACTGCGAACCGTCCAACCGCGAGCGCTGCGGCGATTGCACGCCGACATGCGCGGCCGGCCGCACTGTCAGATGCGTACCCGCCGCCGCAGCATGGCTGTGGGCCAGCGTGGCCAGCTGCTGCAACAGCGCAGCAGGCTGTGCCGCCGCACCTGCCGGGTCGACGCTGCGGCGGGCATAGGCACTCAACCAGAGCCCGCCTTGTCCGCGCACGCTGCCCCAGGCGTCGCTGCGCAACTCGAATCCACTGCCGCGGAAGCTGCCTCGATGGTTGTCCGCCTGATGGCGCAGATGCCCCAGCGTCAATGCCGAAGCCTGCTGGCTGCTGGCCAGCTGGGCCCGCAGCTGCTGGTCGCTGTCGTCGAACAGCAGACGGTTCCAGCCGGCCCCCTGCCACTCCCGTGATTGCAGGCCCCACAGCGCACCGGCGTTGCGGTGTGCCTGCTCTCCGGCCGCCGCCGCGTGCCAGGCAGGCGCCTGGCCGCCCCCGAGGTTGGCCTGCGCACTGCCGGTGCCATCCCTCGCCTGTGCGTACATGGACGTATCGGCCTCCGCGCTGGCGCCCGCCGGTGTCGGCGCGACGCCGGCTTCGCCGCGCCCGTTGTACAGCGCGCCCAGCACCAGCGGCCGGTCAATGTCGCCCTCGAGGAAGCCCACCAGGACTTCCTGGCCGATACGGGGCAGGAACTGGCTGCCCACGCCCGGCCCCGCATAGCGCTGCGCGACGCGCAGCCACGCGCTGTCCGTGCTGCCCTCTTCCTGCTGGAAGTGGAACCGCACGCGGATCCGTCCCAGTGCATCGGCGTGCAGCTCGGCGCCGTCGGCGCCCTGCGCCGCCACCACGACCGCTGTCTGGTAGCCCGGCGCCAGCGGCCGCGGATTGCGTCGAGCGCCCGTGCCGTCCCAGAGCGTTGGACGCCAACGCCGGTCGCGGGGTAGCGCGATGAATGTCTGTGCGTAGCCCTGTGTCTGGGCAGCCACCTGCAGCGTGTCCGCGGTCGCGGCGGCATCGTCCATCGCTGCCAGCGCCTGGCGCAGGTCCACCGGCAGGTTGTTGACCCCGGCGTGCTCGACGTCCACCAGCAGCAGTTCGGTCGGCACCGCCCCCGGCGTTCCGCTCAATGACCAGACCTGGCCGGCATCAGCGCTGCGCACGCTGCCACGACCGTGCCATTGCAGTGCCTGCGCCTCCAGTGCCTCGGCGACCAGCCGTGCGTGGTGCTGCAGCTCGGCCGCGTCGGCAAAGGCATGCGCGCCAACCGGGTCGTAGTCCTCGCGCCGCGCCTGCCCGCTGCCCTGCACCGGCAACTGGCCGGCCAGCGAGCGCGCACTGCGGTAGTCGCTGCTGTGCAGCTGCACGTGCGTGCTCTGCAGCCGCCGTTGCAGGCCGAGCTGCTGCACGCCATCACTCTGCTCGGTGCCATCGGCGCGATGGAAGCGGATCCCTCCCGCCGACTGCGACGCAGCGGCTTCCGGCAGGAGGGTCGAATCGGCGAACAGCAGCACGCCGTGGCCGGCCGTCGCCTCCCCGGTATCCTGCACGCACCAGCCCAGCCCTTCTTCGGCCAGCAAACGCTGCACGAAGGCCAGGTCGGTCTCGCGGTACTGCACGCAATAGCTGCGCGGCCGGGATGCGGCCAGCATCCCGTCGACCTCATCGCTCCAGCGCCAATGCGCATGTTGCGGGTGCATCTGGAACACCGCGTCCACGATCTCGCGCACGCTCTGTTCCTGGAACACGCGGCTGCAGCGGGCCTGGTCGAGCCACCAGGTCCAGTCACGCAGCGTGATGCGATAGCGCACCAGTCCACCGTCAGCGCCCACGCACTGCGCATCGGCGATCACGCCGTGACGCGGCCAATCCTGGCCATCGGCCAGGTGCACATGCAGGCATGCGGGCCGCCCCGGCCAGTCAGCCAGTGGCAGCGATGCGTCCAGCGCGAGTACATCGATCTGAAGATGCCGCCCCTGCGACAGGGCATCACGCCCGTGCCACCGGTCGACAACGACCGCCGGCATGCCGGGGAGATCCAACCGATACAGGCGGCTGCCGGCATCAAGACCCGCTGCCTGCACCATGAGGTTGCGAATCGCTTCCATGGCGTTCCTACCGTTGCTGCCCTCCGCGATGCGGCGGGCAGGTCCTTCCCCTGTAGGGCGACGGTAGCAGATGGAAAACGGCGGCGCACGCGACCGCCGTCACGACGGATTAACGTTCCGGATCAATAGGTTCCGTAAGACACTTCGACGATCACCGGCTTGCCTGTGTCTTGCGCCGGTTGCAGGGTGAAGCGGTCCAGCGCGCTGCTGTCATCGCCCAGCGGCGTGCTGCGGAACTGCAGACGGTAGGTCGCCCCCGCCTGCACGCTGCCATCGGGCAGCAGGCGCGCGTCGGCAGGCAGCAGCAGGCCTCCCAGATCGCTGTAGGCCTCCGGCGCATCGCTGAACCCGTAGTCGACCAGTTCGCCAACGCGGCGCATTTCGTACACCCGCGTCGGCCACGGGCGGGCCGTGCTGCGCCCGTTGCGCAGGTCTGTCACCCACTGCTCGGGCAATTGATAGACCTTGCGCAGCGCCGTGTCATCCAGTTCGGCGCTGGCTACCTGCAGGCAGCACACCAGCCGCTTGCTCTCGCGGTCATACACCGAAAAGCGCGCATCCCGTGCGACCGGCATCGGCAGCAGTGCGAACGGGACGTCGCGCAAGGCGGGCTCGGCACCATCGCGGGAGTCGAGGTTGCGCCAGCCACCAAAGGCCGGTTCGGCGGCCTGTGCCAGCGGCGCCGCCAGGCACAGCGCCACCGCAAACCCGCCGGCGGTGCGTCCGATCCACTTCTGCATGTCGTTCATCCGTCGATGGCCGGTTGCCAATCAGTTTCGTGAGGATGCCATGAAGGTGCGACGCCCGCCACGTCGGACAGCCCGGCTCGTTCAGCCGGGCCGGCGCTCGCGGGTGAAGGCGGCCGCTACTGCATGTACTGCGTGGTGTGGCCGGTGAATCTGGCACCATCGAATCCGAAGCAGAAGCGGCCCTCTTCGAATGCCCGGTAGACGAGCAGTGCGCCGCTCACGCAGAACGTGTCGCTCTCAGCGGATGTCTCCACCGTGCCATAGGTACGCGCGCCCTCCTTGCCCACCAGCGGGCCCGAGAACGCATCAATGGGCAATGGATACACGGCGCCGTCGCGGCTGTCGATCAGCACGATGGAGCGCTGGAAGTACTCCTTGCGCTCATCCAGCTGGGCCAGGATGTAATGCCGGTTGAAGTTCGGCACCTGGGTAGGGATGGCCTGGTCGATCTGCGCGCGATGCTGCGCATCACAGAAGTCCACCGGGCTGTATTCGTACGCGCAGCCGGAATGAGGTAAGAGCATCTTGACGCCGGCATATCGTGCGCTTCGCGCTGTAGATGCAGGCACTTCCTTCGTCTTGGTGGCCGCCCCCGTTGCCGGCACACCTGCAGCTGGGTTCTGCGATGAATTCGGCTTCCCGGTGCAAGCGGCGACCGAGAGAAGAAGGCCGAGCAGCAGCACAGGCTGCAGTCCACGCCAGACACGGGTGTTGATCTTCACCATTTCTCCGTTCCAGGCCTTCGACAAGAAGCGCGCGAACCACCGACGTAGCCTCAACCTTTGGCTTGTTCGGGCCATCGCCTGCCCATCTTGATCAGGCCCAATCGGGCGCACACATCAACTGCGACTTCTGCGCGTTGCCGACCTGGGGACCCAGCATCGGCCTTTCTCCGCGCCGGCTGCGCGCGTCATCGGGAAACTCAGACCCCAGCGCCATGCGGAGTCGCGCACGCGCCTGGTCCAGTGGCAGATCGATCATGATGCCGATGGGCGTGGGTGCGGTTCCCAGATGGGCAACGACCCTGTAGACCGGCAGGCCATGGAAATCGGCCTTGACGCAGAAGTGCGCCATCCCGAACTCCTCATCGCGTTCGCAGGGTTCGGGCGCGTGCAGGGCCAGGTAAGGATTCGCGGGCTGGCCTGATTCAGTGCTGAGGTACCAGCCCTTCGGCTGGCAATCCAGCAATCCGTCGAAGAGCGTTTCAGAGCTGTCCGGATCACCCGGCAACGGCGGCTCCGCCTGCGCGGCATGGGCGTCTGCCTTTGCCTCGATGGAGGCCTGCGCACGGCCGGCGGTGTCTGCCTGCTCGATATCCTGTGAGGTGGTTTGCCGGCATGCCACCAACGGCAGCACAAGGCTGGCCAGGAGCAGCTGACGCAGCGCAGCGGGGCGCTGACGATTCACTGACCCGCTCTGATGCATGGCTCCCAGCCTCCCAGAGGTGAAGCGCCCGATTGGCGCATAAGCGCAACGGGCATTCCAGACGCTGCATCGCCTCACCCGCCCATTGCCGAGCCCAGCTGCTGGAACGCGCCGCCGATGGTGGGGATGTTCGCTGGCGGCAGCGTAGCCGGATCCCGGCACTCCTGAGCCCTCCTGCCGGCCACACTGAAGACCTCGCGATAGCGGAGGTAGCCGTAGGTATTGACGGCAGGAATATTCAGCTCCGTCCACTTCCCGATGTAGAAGCCGGCCAGCGAGTCATGCATGTAGTTGTCAAACAGCACCGTACTCACATCGGGTACCGGCGCACCGTCCAGCACAAGGTTAAGCAGAGTGCTGGTCTCGGCCGGGATTTTTGCGTAGTCGTAAGCCGCCTGGGAGGCCCGTGGCGTAGGTTCAAATACCGGGCGCCCGATCTTGCGACCCGCCTCCATGCGCTTCTGGCTTTCGTCCAGCTGCCTGCGGTAGGCCGCCATCTCCTCCTTGCCCCTGCGCAGCTTTCCAACCAGATTTGCGAAATCGCGCTGCGCATTGGCCAGATCCACCTGATCCTCGGCATCGGACTGCTTGAAGAACGGCTGTTGCAGCACGCTCTGTGGACCATTCGGCAGCCGCTTGCCCTTCCAGGCAACGTACTGCCGGCAATGTCCTGCAATCTGCTGCGTGTGCGCGCCTCCGGGGACACCGTGACCGGTCAGCCAGGCGTTGTAATCGCGGATCAGCTGTGGGTGGCAGCCGAAATGCATGGCGAGCACTGGCTGCGCCCCCAGTTCCTCGATCGTTTTCATTATCACGCCTGCCTTGACGGCCTCATGATGCATGTCGATCAACGGAATCTGCGCAAGCTTGGCGGTACCATTCGCGGCACCGGAAACGAAGTCCTTGCCCTGGCCGCCGGGCGAGTAGCCGCCACCGACATCCGAGTGCATGCCCGGGTAAAGCACCTCCTTCCCGCTGGTCGCCAGGTCCAGCGGGAAATTGATCCGCTGCTCGTGCAGGGCGGCGAAATGCACGCTCTGGCGCGCTTCGGGGTGAATGCTCATCATGTCACCGGCGGCCCAGTCCCACTTGCCCTTCGAGACGCGGCTCATCGCAGCAACGCCGACCGACGCAACGGTATCGAAGATGCCCATGAAGTTCAGGTAGAGCGGAATGCCGGCAATGTTGTAGCCGCAACCGCTGCCCCAGGCTTCTGCCGTCTCATACAGCCGGTGCACGAACGCCCGCGCCTGTGCCGCGCCACGCGAGAAGCCGAAGACGGAAACGTGCACCGACTTGACGCGGCGCTGGTGCCCCTTGACCACGCGCTCCAACCGCTGCGCGATCGCCGTGAGCATCGCGCGTCGCGTCATGCCTTCCAGCAGTCGCGTCTCGCTCATTGAGGCGACCAATACTTTGGCTTCGTTGGGCTGGATCAGGTCACCACCGTTCAGGTACTGATGTACCGAATTGATGACCTGCAGGATGGCCCAGTGGATGCGGTCCGCACCATAACGCGCGGCGCCGCCTCCCAGCGTGTCACCATCCTGGTTGGTATCGCCGACGTCGGCGAATGGCGTGCCGACGCCGGGAACGTAGATGCTGAAGAAGCCGTTGCCACGCTCCTTCAGGGCGGCGTCGTACAGGCGCGCCACATTGCTGTGACCGTTGCGGGCCAGCTGGGTCTTGGGGGAGCGCGTCTTGCCGGTTACAAAGGTCCCTTCCCACTCGCGGTTGTTGCCGGTGCCGTCGAAGTAGATGCCTACGTGCACCTGGCCCTGGCATTCGGAGCCCTTCTCGCGCATGCACGCCATGGCCCGCGCCCGCTGCTGCGCTTCGGCGCCGCTCAGCGCTCTGCGTCCATCGGCCGGCATTGGTTGCGCGCCGGTTGCCGTGCGTCCACTCATGTCCTTGTCTCCTGGATTCGCTGCTGGTCCCCGCCGGGATCGTTGTCCTTGTCACCCACGCCAAGCATTCGGATCGGATGCCCGGCGAGCGACCGGGCCCCGTGATCACTTTTCAAGTGGGCGCCGAAGGTGCTCCCAGACTGGATTCTCGCCTTCGCGCAACGGCGCCTCGGGGCCGGTCAATGGATAGTCGGGATGACCGAGCACAAGATTGGTGACGAAGACCTTGATCTCGCCATTGCGCAGGAAATGGACGGCCAGGTTTCCGAGCTGGTTGTACTTCGGAATCGCAACGGTCTTCTTCTGGAACGTTTCGAGATCCGTGGTCCATTCGATCTCCACCTTCATGTCCGGCGTCCATCGATCAGGCAGCACGACGCAGCAGACAGTTCCGCCTTCCGAGTGGGAATCGGCCGACCCGCCACTGCCGCCATTCACGAGGAACTGCGCAATGTATGCATCCGTATGGTTGTAGCCGAGCACGGCCACCGGCGTGGAGGCCGTCCGTCCCTTGCAGGCCGCCAATGCCGGCAACAGGAGCAGCAACGCCAGGGCCGCCAGCAGATGGGTCCGCATCAAACGCATGATTCTTCCTTCACGTCCACGAGGGTGCAGGCTCGGCCTGCAAAGGCGAGGCGGTGTGGTCCCACAGCGGGACGCCCGTCGTCCAGATATCTTCCGGCAGCGCTGATGCCCAGTCCGCGAACGGCACCTCACAGCTCCCGGCAGGCTGCGCGAAACGCGCCTGCACGGCAGGATGGCCGCGGCACGCGCCGGAGGTGTACAACGCCAGCAACAGGTACTGCACGTGATCGTCCACCTGGTTCACACCGTGGGCGATCGTATCCTGCATAAGGTCGACGACGAACGGGTACAGCGATCGATACGGCACCCGCTTGATCTCATCGGGGATGACCCTGCGAAGCTGGGCAATGGCCACATCCGGCTCGCACGCGTCCAGCAGGCACGTGTACTGGTCTTCGTCCAGGCGCAATGGCGGAAGCGCAGGCAGGCCGGCATCATCCATTCCGGCCAGCATCTCGGCCAGCGGCCATTCCTGCAGATCGCCGTAGCGATCGAAGTACTGCAGGCGCTGCACGCCCTCCAGCAGGGCGGCACGCTGCGCAGGCAACAACAGATCCAGCAGTGCAGGCAGGATACGGGTGTCGTACCAGCGCAACAGCATCTCACGACCGCCCTTCTCGGGCACCTTCACCAGATGGAAAGCACGCAACCGCTTTGCGAGATCGTCCAGTTCCAGTGCACTCCACAGCAGGGTCACGCCCGGCCTTTGCGCTCCCATCTGCCGGATCTCCGCATCCAGCTGCGCGTGCAGGTCCCTGTCCGTCCAAGCCACCAGCAAGGGAGCAATATCCAGCAGGCCGGCCTCGGCCGTGCCTTCGAACAGCGAGCGGTAGCGCGCGCCAAGACGCTCCAGCCGCTCATGGAAGTGCGACCGCTGCGCGCTGTCGATCACGGCGTAACGATTCACACCAGCACTCCCGGCGTGCCCTGGCGCATGGCGTCGAGAATGCAGCTCTTACAGCTGCTGCGCGGGAACTGGGGAAGCGGATAGCCCTGCTGCGCCGGGCCGACGAATGACTTGCTGCCCGCATGCACCTTGATCGTGCCCGGACAGGCGATGGTGATGTTGCCACCGGCAATGGTCAGGCTGGCCCCCCCGGACGTCGCCACGTGGATCGTATTGGCCGCGGCGAGTTCCACCGGCGCCTGCGCGCTGGCCCCGCGCAGAGCGCCACGCGACTGCACGCGCACCCCATCCGCCTGGGACTGGATATCGAGCATTTCAGTGCCGGCCACGACGTCAAGCGCGGTGGGTGCGGCCGCTGCGCCCTCAACCACGGACGCAAGCACGCCGATCGCCTGCCCCGCATGCAGACGGGTCTGCCCCATGGTAACCGTGTCGCTATGACCGCCACTGGCCAACAGCAGGCCTTCACCGCTCCCCCAGTGCACTCCCTGGCCTGCCACCTGCACCAGTCCCTGCGGTGCGGCCAGTCCAAGCAGTGGATCACCCGAATGCGGCACGCGATCCTGCCCAGCATCCGACTTGCGCTCGGTCGCACCACTCTTGCCGATATCGAATCCATCACCGCCCGTGGTGGTGCGTACGCTCGCCAGCAGCGCGGGAACCGGCGACTGATCGGGAACCAGCTCCGAGCGCTTTGGCGCGCGCGCGCCCTCCTGCATCGCCAACGGGCTGGTCAGGTGCGTACGCGCGGCCTGGGTGAAGCGTTCGCCCAATGCCTGCAACTGCGTGAGCAAGGCAGCGGGCTGCACTGCCTCGCCCGCAGGTGCCGTCGACCGATGCCCGTACGCCGTGAACCAGGCACCGGCCGTGGCGCGCACCGCGCCCCACGCGTCGCTGCGCAGTTCAAAACCGGTGCCACGCAGGCTGCCGACATAATTGTCTGCCTGGTGACGCAGGTGCCCCAGGGTCAGTTGTGACACCTGCTGGCTGCTGGCCAGCTGCGCGCGCAGTTGCTGGTTCGAGTCATCGAACAGCAGATGGTTGGCGCCCTGCCCGCCTTCCCACTCGCGCGAGCGGATACCCCACAGCGCACCGCCCTGCCGATGCGCCTGGTCCCCCATGCCGGCAGCATGCCAGGCCGGCGCCTGGCCGCCACTGAGGTTGGCCTGCGCGCTGCCGCGCATGTCTGCAGCCTGGCCATACAGCGACACGTCGCTCTGGCCGCTTCCGCCGGCTGGCGTCGGTGCCACGCCCGCCTCGCCACGTCCGTTGTACAGGGTGCCCAGCACCAGTGGCCGATCGATATCGCCGTCGAGGAAGCCCACCAGCACTTCCTGACCGATGCGCGGCAGGAACTGGCTGCCCACGCCGGGTCCGGCATAGCGCTGTGCCACACGCAACCATGCGCTGTCGTTGGCTCCGCCGCCCTCGCCTTCCTGGAAGTGGAAACGCACGCGCACGCGGCCATGGCTGTCTGCGTGCAGGTCTTTGCTGGCGCCTCCGTCGCCGGCAACCACGACAGCGGTCTGGTAACCCGGCACGGTCGGGCGCGGATTCAGCCGTGCGCCACTACCGTCCTGCAGCAGCGGGCGCCACGGCAGGGTGCGATCCACCGCGTCGAAACGGTTGCCATACCCGGTTGCTTCGGCCTGCTGCCAGAGCGCAGCGTCGGCCGGATCGATCGGCGCCACGCCCAGCGCGTCATCGAGGCTTCGTCGCAGATCGGTAGGAAGATTGTTGATGCCGGCATGTTCGACGGCCACCAGCAGCAGCTCAGGCGGTGTCGCACCGGGGGCCTGCTGCAGCCGCAGCCATTGTCCGGACTGGAAGCGGCGAACCGTACCCGACCCCTGCCAGCCACGGCTGTGGGATTCGCGCGCCTGCGCCTGCAGGCGGGCCTGGCGCGCACCGGCGGTACTGTCGCTGAAGGCGTAGGCACCTACCGCATCGTAGTCTTCGCGCGACGATTGGCCACCTCCGCCCTCCATCGGCGACTGTGCCACCAGTGCGCGTACCTGGCGGTAATCATCGCTCTGCAGGCTGATCGAGGTACTGGCCAGGCGCCGACGCAGGCCGATGGCCTGCACGCTGTCACTGGATTCGGTGGCGTCACTGCGATGGAACCGCACGCCTGCAGCCGCGCTGGTGGCATCTTCCGGCAGCGCGACGCTGTCGGCGAAGATCTCCATGCCATTGCCGCAGGGCGCTTCCTCATCGGCGTACAGACGCCAGCCCAGGCCTTCTTCGGCGAGCACGCGCTGCAGGAAATCCAGGTCACTCTCGCGGTACTGCACGCAGTAACTGCGCACGCGCTGGCCAAGGAAGGCGTCGACGCCCTCGGCCCAGCGCCAGCGCGCGATGGCAGCGTGGCCTGCCAGTACGGCATCGACGATCGCACGCACGCTCTGTTCCTGGAACACGCGGCTGTGCCGGGCATGCTGCAGCCACCACGTCCATGACACCAGCTGCAGCCGGTAGCGCACCAGGCCACCGTCGCTGCCCAGGCAGGAAGCGTCCGCGATCAGGCCGCTGCGCTGCCATTGACCACCATCGGCCGTCTGCGCGACCAGTGTCGCACGCGTGCCCGGCAGGGCGTCCAGCGCGATATCAGCGCGCGTGGCGAGTACATCGACATCGGTCCAGGCATGCTGGCCGAGCGCATCACCGCCGCGCCACCGCTCCACCGTGCACCCTTCCAGTGCATCGGACCGCAGTCGATACAGGCGTTGCGCGTCACCGAGCCCGGCAACCTGGGTCATCACGTAGTTCAGCTGATCCATGCCAATTCCAGTGTGAAGACGCCTACACCTACCCGGCGGCGTCGGATTCCAGCCATCAAATCTACCAGATTGCGGTGTTCGTCAAAATCACGACGCCTCTACCGCCATGGAAGTGCGTTGTTCGTCACATAACTGACGGCATTCCGTATTCAGGCATGCCTGGACGGACCAATCCCGCGACCGCGTTCACATCGGCGGGCTAGAATCGCCCACAGTCCCCAACGAGACCCGCCATGCTGGATCAGGAAGCCCTGCTGGCCCCGATTTCGGAACACGCCCCGACCGGTGAAGACCTGTCGTTCTCGGCTGAATTCGATCGGATCATCGAAAACCGTCGTGCCGACGACCCGACCCTGGACCAGGGGGCGTGGCAGACCGACATCAAGTACGCTGACTGGAGCAGCGTGCTGCGCGATGCCACCGACCTGCTGCAGACCCGGACCAAGGACCTGCGGCTGGCAGGCTGGCTCAGCGAAGCCGCCACCCAGCTGGAAGGATTCCAGGGCCTCGCCGCTGGCTACCGGCTCACCGCCGGCCTGTGCGACCGCTACTGGGATGACGTGCATCCGCAGGCACCTGACGGCGATTTTGAAGAGCGCATCGGCAACCTGAGCTGGTTGCTGACCAACTCGCTGCAATGGCTGCGCTCCGTGCCGATTGCCGTCGCGCCGCAGGGGCGTTTCAGCCTCGCCGACTTCGAGCATGCCCATGCCCGTGCCAACAGCGGCGAAGAGGATGACGGCCGCCCTGGTCTGGACATTCTCACTGCCGCCCGCCGCGATACCCAGCACGGGTTCTACCGGCAGCTGGCCGACGACCTGCCCGACTGCAGCCAGGCCCTGGCCGAACTGCAGGCCGCGGTCGACAACCGCCTGGGGCTGGATGGCCCAAGCTTCAGCGCGGTGCGTGAGCAGCTTGAACACCTGCAGCGCACCGTGCTGCGCTTCGCACGCGAAGCCGGGGTGTTGCTCGATGGCGAAACCGAAGCCTCCTCCGACGATTTTGAAGATGCATCGTTCGGCCATGAGGCGCCCGCGACCGAAGCGGCCCCGGTGACAGCACCGCGTGGCCCTGCGGGTGCACCCGGCTCGCGCAAGGAAGCGCTGCAGCAGCTGCGCCAGGTCGCTGAGTTCTTCCGTCGGACCGAACCGCACAGCCCCGTGGCCTATCTCGCCGAGAAGGCCGCACGCTGGGGCGAGATGCCGCTGCATGTCTGGCTCAAGCGCGTCATCAAGGACCACGGCACGCTGGAACAGATGGAAGAGATGCTGGACGTCAATCCAGAAGACTGATCTGCCTGCGGATCCCGCTCATGCGGGGATCGGGTCTGGCCCGATCCCCGTCATGTTTACTGGATCTTGAACTCGATGCGCCGATTGCGTGCGCGGCCATCGTTGCTGGTGTTGTCCGCCACCGGCTCGTCCGGTCCCTTGCCGACGACATCCATGTGGCTGCCCGGAATGCCCTTGGACACCATGTAGTTCTTCACCGACAGCGCACGCGCGTGGCTGAGCGCCAGGTTCGATTCGCGCTGCCCGACATTGTCGGTATGGCCGATGATCAGGAAACGGCTGTCCGGCATCTGCGCCATCTTGGCGACCATCTCGTCGAGGATGCTCATGCCGAACGGGGTCAGACGCGCACTGCCACTCTGGAATTCGATGATGCGGTTGGCCAGCGTCTGGTCCAGCACGTTCTGCTGCGAGCCGACCTTCAGCGCGTTGGTCACGGTGTAACTGGTATTGCTGGCCAGACTCAGGTCGCTGGCCACCTGCTGCCGCAGCGCTTCGTTGCCGACCTCACCGGTGATCCGCACTGCCTGTCCGTTCACTTCCAGCTTGCCGGGCGACACCCGCTTCAAGCCGGGATTGATCATGCCCGCCACGTAATCGCCCCAGTTCGGCGGGGTCGCGATCGTCTCGACCTGGATGCGGTCGACCACGCGCTCGGCGCCATACACGGCACGCAGATTGTTCAGCAGCTTGGCCTTGGTCGCCTGGTCAGGCACCACGCCTTCGATCACCACCGGTCGTTCGGTGGCAGCCTGTGCCGCAGCAGGCGCGTTCTGCGCGGCCAGCGGCACGGCTGCGAGCAGCAGCGGCAACGCAAGGGAGAGAGGGTTGCACAAGCGCATCATCAGGTTCCCAGGAAAGTCTCGCCGAACAGCTTGCGTGCGGTGGCCAGGGCCAGATCGTCACGGTCGAGGAAGCTGCCGAAGCGGTTGAGGTTGTAATCGCCGCGCAGATAGTCGTCCACCCATTCCGAATGCTGGATCCGGATCAGGAAGTCGCCGGCTTCCGCCGGGTCCAGCACCGCACGCAGCACCTGGCGGTCGGCGCCGTTGAAACCGACGATCATGCTCGGCGCAGCGTCGTTGCGGATCAGCACCGCCAGTTCGAAATCGCCGCGGGAGACGAAGCTGGACAGCAGATCCAGCCAGAATGCCGCCACCAGTGGGCGATAGGCCGGGTCACGGACCAGCGGAAACACCAGCGCCTTGTCGATGTTGACATCGCCCCCGCTGAGCACCGGCTGCAACAGCAGGCCCAGTGCCGGCAGCACCTGTCGCAGCGCCACCTCGCCGTGACCGGAATCGCGCAGGCGCGACTCGAGGTCTGCCACCGAGGTGCTCTCCAGGAAGTCCTGGAAGCTGCCGTTGTAGTCACCGGGATCGGTGCTGATGCTGAAACGTGCGTCCGCCAGCTGCGCCAGCGCCTGCGCCGCGTCGCTTTCCTGGTAGGCCTGGCGTGCCAGGCGGGCCAGTCCGGACCAGGCGTTGGACATCGCCAGCGGGCTGCGGCCGATGAACGGCAGCGGTTCCGGCGCATCCAGGCGCAGCGCGGACAGCAGCGGGAAGCGGCGTTCGGAGGAATCGCGGCTGGCCAGGAAGTGCCCGCACAGCACCATCTTGCTGCGAGAACCCAGGAACGCGTAGTGGATCTCCGGTGCCTCGTCGTAGCGCTGCTTCCAGTCCGGGCTCTGGCTCAGCAGTTCCAGGCTCTCGCCCGCCCACCGGTCCAGCCAGCCCAGCAGTTGGTGATTGTCGGCCGCGCGGACGAAATCACCGCGCGATGGCACCTTGCCGAAGTAGGAAACTCCGGCACTGACGACGCGGCTCATTGCGCACCTCCCGTGGTCTGCGCCGCAGCAGGCGCGGTGGCCGCCGGCGCGGGCGCGGCAGGGGTACCACCGGCCACCCGCTCGGGAAGCTGCAGGCCACGCTGCCAGTCACCGCCGCCCTCGCTGCCGCTGCCGGCCCGGCGGACGATGCGCATTTCCACCGTCACGGCCACACCATTGCCGTTCCAGGTGATACGGCTGGAATCATCCAGCCGCTCGTATTCGCCTTCGGCCATCAGGCGGTTGAAGCCGTTCGCGCCCGGTGCACTGAATACCTCCACGGTACGACCATCGCCGGTCACCGCCGTGATCTTCACGCCCGGCACCTGACCCGCGTTCGGGTACTGCATGGTGGTCCACTGCGGCGGGGTATTGCGATAACGAAGCACCTGGCCATCGATCTCGATGCTGTACTCCAGCGCGCCGGCAGCCGGCGACGGCAGGATCTCGAAGATCGTGGTGTCCTGCGCCGCGCCGGCGGCAGAGCCGCTCACCCAGTTGCCATAGTTGGCAACCAGCTCAGCCGACAGGTTCACACCCTGCCCTGCCCAGCGGCGGGTCTCCAGCAGCGGACCGCGCTGGATCACCAGCGTGCCGAGCGCGTCCTTGTTGAAGGCGGCAATGCTGCCACTGGCACCGAAGATGCCGGCGATGTCGCTCGGTGCGGCATCCACATCCGAGTTGAGGTTGAACGGGTACTGCTGCCCGATGCGTGCCTTGAACGGGTCATAGACCTGCGCCTTCCAGGTCTTGTTGACCTCATCTTCGGTCGGCGGGATCAGGGCGCTGAAGGTCTGGGTCAACGGGCGCAGCAGCAGCGGGCGCAGGGCTTCACGCTGCTTCTCGTCCAGCCCGGTCAGTACCTGCTCGTCGACCAGCGCCAGGCCCGCGCTCAGTTCGGAGCCTTCATTGCTGAAGGTGTCCTGCATCAGCTTGCGGGTGCCCACGCCGATTTCGCCCTGGCTCTTGATGGCATTCAGGCGCGCACGCAGTTTGCCCAGTGTCTCGAAGTAGGCCGTGATCACTGCCGGCTGATCGCCGCGCTCACTGGTGAGCCGCGCGATGCCTTCGAACGCCTTGCCGATCGGACCCACCGGCTGCGCGGCGGCCGTCGCTGCCGGGTCCTTGCGCAGGATGGTGCGCTGGAACCAGGCCACGAAGCCCTTGCGCGCCTTGCTCGAACGCGCCTGCGCCGGCGGGTTGTCCCATACCGTCTCCTCGTTGATGCGCTCCAGCAGAACACGGAGCGGCGAGTTGCCGGGATCACCCAGCTTGTTGATGCGGGCCACCGCCTCGTCGAACGTACTGAACTCGGCCACGCTCAGGCCCTGCACGAACTTGCTCCACTCGCGCGCGTAGTCGTTCTTGTACAGGGTCACCAGCTCGCGCGAGACATGCTCGGGGCTGCCGGCCAGCGACAGATCGCTCTGCTCGGTGGTACCCAGCACCCAGTCGGTGGTGCTCAGCTGGGTATTGGCTGCTTCCTTGATCGCATCCTTTACGTACTCTTCCCACGCCTTGCGCGTGAACGCACCGGAAATCGCATAGCTGCCGTTGATCAGGCGCCCGTTGCGCTCCACACCCACCAGGCTGTCGACGGTGGTGGTTCCGAAGCGGGCGCCGGCACGTGCCTTGATCTGCGCGTACACGCGCTCCATCGCCGGCTGCCCCTTCATCACCTGCCCCAGTGCCTGGCGCGTGTCGGACACCAGCGTGACCTTGTTCTGTATCTGCGGCCAGCTGGGCTGGCCCGCCTGCGCCACGTAGAAGGTCATCAGCTTCTCGGCCGCGCGCACCATCTCCTCACGGCTCATCTGGCCGCGGTTGGCCTCCAGCCAGGTGCGCCAGAACAGGGTCAGCTGCTGCGACAGGTGAGCACCTTCGACGTACTTCGGGTTACCCAGCATCAGGTAGGTCTTCAGTGCGTTGTACGCATCGTTGGTACTGGTTGGCGATGCGTTCTGATACAGCACCTCGCTCTCGGCAGCAGCGCTGCCGCCCTGGCCAAGCTTGTCGCGCTCGGCGACCACCTGGCCGAGATAGTTCTCCAGATTGGAGACGGTCGGCGCCAGCATCACCTGCTGCATGCCGTGGTTGTACTCACGCAGCAGCTTCTCGCGGATCGCGGTGCCCTGGTACAGGCCCAGATGGGTGGTGATGCCGCCCTCCTTGCCATAACGGTCCAGCTGCTCCATGCGATCCTGCAGCAGAAGCAAGGCGTCGATGCGCGACTTCAGGTCCATGCGGTCCTTCTGCACGCGCACGGCCTGATCCAGGTCCTTGGTGGCATTGGCCACCAGCTGGGCATTGGTGGTGTACGACCAGGTCCACAGGCCCAGCGCCAGTGCCAGCACACCCACCGCGCCCAGGAACACGCCATAGCGCAGCCGGTTCTGGTGCGGGCTGGAATACTGCCGGACCAGTTCCTTGTCGGCGAAGATCACCTTGCGGAACAGGTCCTTGAGGAAGAACGCGGTATGGCCGGTCGGCGCCTCATCGACATTGGACCCGCGCTCCAGGTTGAACTGGCGGCCGACGCGTTCGGACGCGTGATGCACCGAACGCCCTTCCTGCAGTGCGCTGGAGAAGTAGAAGCCACGGAACACCGGCTTGAACTGGTAGGGGTTGTCCTCGAACAACGTAGCGATGAAGGTGCGCAGCGCCGGCTTGATGCCGACGAACTCCAGCGGCAACGACAGCAGCCCAGGCGAGACTTCACGGCCACGCTGCATCGCCATGTGGGTCAGGCTCATTTCCTTGATGCCTTCGGCCAGCTCGTCGAAATGGCTGTCGAATGCCGCCAGCGCGTCGCCCTGCTGATGCACGTCGAACGGCAGCGTCGCACCCCACACATGCTCGCGCTCGCCGGGATCGAGGTTGCGGAAGAACTCGCTGAAACCGGCGATGAGGTCGGCCTTGGTGAACAGCACGTACACCGGCGCGAACACTTCCAGCCGCTCGGTGATTTCCTGCACGCGCTGGCGCAGGTTCTTGGCCAGCTCGATCGCGAACTCCGGCTTGCTGCCGGACAGCTCGGCCAGGCTGGCGGCGATGATCACGCCGTTGATCGGTGCGCGCGGGCGGTTCTTCTTCAGCAGGCCGAGGAAGGTCAGCCACTCCATGCGGTCCTCGACGCTGACCGAGTAGCGGCCAGCGGTGTCGAGCACGATACCGTTGGTGGTGAAGTACCAGTCGCAGTTGCGGGTACCACCGATGCCCTGCACCACGTTGCCGCGGTTGTCCTCGAACGGGAACTGCAGGCCGGAATTGAGGATGGCCGTACTCTTGCCCGCAGCCGGATTGCCGATGATCACGTACCACGGCAGCTCGTACAGCGCGGCGTTGCCCTTCAGCACGCCCATCCGCGAGGACTTGATCTGCTTGACCGCGTCCATCATGCGCGTGCGCAGCGCCTCGGTATCGGCACGCTGGGCGGGTTGAGCGGTGGCTACCGCCTTGTCCGCCTCATCCTTGACCATCGCCTCCACGCGCTTGGCCGCGCGACGGGCCAGGATCCGCTTCACGATCCAGACCAGCAGCGCCAGCACCAGCAGGCCGGCCAGCACGATGGCCACCCAGATGCCGATCTGCCGTGCTTCGGCCTCACCGTAGTGGGCCAGCGCAGCGGCACCGACCAGGCCGAGCACCATCCAGAGACGGTAGTCGCGCAGGTAGTAGCTGAAATTGCTCAAACTCATGCAGGGATCCAGGAAGTCAGGGGGCCGACGGCGCATCGGCCGCCTGCGTCGGGGAAGGAAGAGGGTCGACCAGGCCGAACAGTCGCTGCTGGTTGTCGGCCACGCCGAGCAACAGCACCGGCTCGGCCTGGCGGTCAAGCTGTGCGCGGGCCAGTGCCAGCTGCGCCAACGGCAGCACCGGGCCCAGTTCGCCTGCGCTGATCGCCAGCGCCAGGCTCTGCGGACTGAAGTCCAGGTCGGGAGCCAGCGACGCCGTGATGGCGGCGGCATCGACCATCAGATCGCCCCGGTGATCGGCATCATGCAGCACGAACTGGGCCTGTGCGCCCTCCAGGCCCAGCGTCTGCTGCCACTGCGCAGCGAGCGTCGCCAGCTGACGGCGCTGTTCGGCCGGCCGGGTCGCCTCGATCTGCTCGGCGCGTACCAGTTGCGGGCGCCACAGCCGCGCGTCGCCTTCATGGGCAACGCCCCGGCTCGCCAGCAGGACGCCGGCAGCACCCTCGCCCGGTATGCGGCCATCCGGACTCTGTGCGGTTGCCAGCACACCGGAGGACTGCCATGAGGAAACGATTGCGGCATCGATCGAAGAAGACGCGGACACCAGCAGGTGCCAGCGTGGCTCGCCCTGATCCAGTGCGTCGATCACCCGTTGCAGGTGCGGCCACACCTCGCGTGCGCCGTCCAGCGAGGTGACCCGGACATCGAAGCGGCGCGCATCGATGCCTGCCATCCGCGCCTGCTCCAGCAGCCATGTCTGCACCCAGGGGCGCAGCGCATCGGACCAGCTGCCCGGCACCAGCAGCTCGACGCTCAGTACGTTCTCCACGCGCTGTTCGTCGCGACGCCGCAGACCGGCCACCACCACTTCCTCGGAAGCCATGATTTCCGGCAGCGCCGCGGATGCTGCCTCCAGCAGTTCCTCCAGCACCGGCTGCAGCAGGGCAAGCGCACGCCGTTCGTGGGCTGCGGTGTCGATGCCGTCCTGACGGGCCTGCAGCACCAGGAACTCATCGAGGTCCTGCGCCGCGCTCATGCGCACCGGCAGGTTGTAGTTGTCGCGGAAGCGGCCATCGAGCGTCGGACGCGGCGGCGCAGCGGCAGCAGCCAGCCATGATTGGGCATCCAGATCCACACCCAGCCTGAGGCCACCGGCAATCAACGCCACCGACGGCGACACCATCACCTTCGTCGCGACGGCTTCGCCTTTGCCCTTGGTCGGCTCCCCATCGTTGGCCGCAGCCTTGTCCAGCGCCGCATCGACGCCACGGCGCGCGGCGCCACGCAGCATGAAGCCGGCACCGCTCAGGCCGACGGGCAGCAGGCCCAGGTAGGCCAGCATCTGCATGCCGGTCGGTACCGTGCCGCTGTTGCGCCAGTAGAGAATCGTCGCGCCCCAGGTGGCGACGAAGATCATCACCACCGAAGCTGCTTTGCCCAGCCATCCTGCCATCAGTTGCCCTGCTCCATGCGCTGCTCCTGTCGACCGCGCAGGTCAACGCAGACCGGTCATGGCCTGCGAAGCGACCAGCGTCGCTCCACACGCGGTGCGGTCGCCGTCGCGCGCCACCGGCTGACCGTCGATGAGCACTGTCGCGTCGCCACTGACAATCGTGGTGGCGCCGTGCACGGCGCACAACGCACGATCACCGACGCGCGCCACCGGCCTGCCATTGATGTCGGTCTGTCCGGTGCCCGCCACCACGGTCCCTCCGTGGCTGAGCGGGTCACCGACGACGATAAACGGTCGTGCCATCCATCATGCTCCTTGATCCATGTGTGACCCGGCGTTCCATCGCCCCCCGGTTCCCCCGACGACGCAGGCCATCGGCGTAACCATACCAGTACCGCCGTGCGGTTATCACCCTTGACGGGACAGTTCCTCGCGCTTTGCCACCCGGGCGGCGCGGCAGCGGTCCGTCATTTCCACGTGAACATAGTCCTTGATGCTCCGCCAGTTTCCGCCCCAGTCCAGGCCCGCCTGTTCAGCCAGCTCGCCGTACAGGAAGTACCCACGCCGGGTCCACGGATCTTCCATGTCCCATTGCAGCTTGCCATCGCGGATGGGTGCGCTGTCCACGCCCAGCCCATACTGGTGGCAGCTCTGCCAGGCACCGGCCCGGGTCGCCTTGCCACCGGCCATCAGTTCGGCCTGCCGCTGCGGACTGCGATAGCCTTCGATCAGCACCATTTCGTAACCGTACTGGCGTCGCATGACCTCATAGATGGCCAGCACGCGCTGCTGCAGATCGGGATCGATCTGACCCCATTTGCGATCAGCCGTGACGATTTCGGGCCGCAGACGACGCACTTCGGCAGTGGTGAACACCTCCGGCGGCGGCGGCGGTGGCGGCGTCAGCCGCTCCCCGCGTAGCAGCTGGGCGACCATCGAACTCGATTCCGCCAGATCATCGCCCCTGAAATCCTCCAGCACCACGGTCTGCCGCGTGACGAATATCACAATTGGAGGAATCAGCAGCAACGCTGCGGCGACAACCAGAATGAGCCAGTGGCGCCGCAGTGCGCCGTGCACGGCTCCGACCTCTTCACGAACCCCACTGCGCACGCGGGTGGCGCCGTGGCCGACCCGGTCACCGACCTGCCCCGCCCGACGACGGAATCCGCCCAGACGCTTCGCGATCGCCTGACGCAGCGATTCGACCGTCTCGGGGAACAACAGTACCCAGCACACACCAGCCACCAACAGTACGACGGCAATGGCAGCAACCACGATTGGCAACACCGGTCCTCCCTGACACGCGATCTGGTTGACGCCCCAACCGCTTTCACTAAGAATGCGCAAATTCGCTTCGGCAGTTGCCGACTCAAACCAAGGGCTGGATGCACTTGAATAATGGCGGAATCAATCGGCCAAGTCTGCTCTCAGGGGGAGCGCAGGCAAAGGGCCAGGCCCCGAATTCGGGCCGTATTCTGGCAGACATGGAGGGCCGGCAGGCAACCGCGTCGCCACGTGCCGCACGCGCGCCGTCCAGCGGCAAACGCCGTACGGTCCTGTGGCTGGCATTGGCCAGTGCCGTGGTCGTCATCGCCGGGCTGACCGCCTGGGGTCTGTCCGGTAGTAATGACTACAGCGACCCGTCCGAGTATTCACTGACACCCGACACCGGCCATGTGACCGGGCACCCGGACGCCCCGTCGGTGGCACCGGGTGAAGGCGCCGCGATGATCGTCGATGCGCCCGCTTCTCCGTCTGAGCCGGCGCTGCCGGCCACCACCGGGAGCCCACCCGCTCCTGCCGCTGACGCGGCAACCGTTGCTGCGGGCGCTGCCGCAACCACCGGCACCGCTGCAACGACGCGGGCACGGGGCGCCCAGCCGGGTGAACGCAGCAGTCGCGCCGCCGGTACCGCAGGCAAGGGCGATGAAAATCTGCTCGGCACCCTGCTCGGCATCATCAAGGAAGAGGACAAGGCCAAGGCAAAAGCCAAGGCCCAGCCTCAGAGCATGGATGATCTGATCGCCCAGATCGAAGCAGACCAGCGCAAACGCGCCGAAGACGAGCGCGCCGCGTTTGAGCGCGTGGCCAGCAAGAAGTCCGCCTCGACCGAATCCAACATCCAGGCGCAGCTGCGCAGCTGCCCCAGCCCCACCTCACTGAAAGGCGTGGACTGCCGGCGCAGGATCTGTGCGGCGGTGAGCGGCAAGGATCCGGCCTGCCCGGCGATGTGATCCTCAGCCCTGCCTGCTGACGCAGGCAGGGGCCTGCCGCACGGGCCCGCTCAGAGCGGACGCCGATCGGGCTCGAACTGCGCCATCACCTCGGGTTCCACGAGCCGAAGAGGATCGTTGGCATCGATTGCGCACTCGTCTTCCACCCACTGTGGCCACACGGGCGCGCGGCAGGATCGAAGGACCAGCCATCGGCACAACACCAAGGGCAGCAGCAAGGGCATCAGGATGAAGCGCGCGCCCAGCAGGCTGGGACCGAGACTGGCCACCACGAACAGGTAGCAGTTGCGCCATGACGGCGTCACGGACAGATTCATCTGGCGACCCTCGATGGTATCGACCACCTCTGCCGGCCCCTGCTCCATGTAGCGGCGAATGAACTCCCAGATGCCGCGGATCTTCTGTTCGTCGTCGAAGTAATGGCCCACCGCGAAGGTCCGTTTGATCACCCGATCCTCAAGGATGCTGCAGCGCAGGTCGCGCAGGAAGGCCTGGCTGGTCCCCTGCCCGATGTAGAACACGGCCTCATCCCATGGGACGGATACAGCGCCCTCTTCCCCACCCGTGAAGAAATAGACCGTCCGGTTGCGCCGGTTGAACCGTGTCGGATACCAGACATAGGTGAAGAACTCGTAGCGCAGCGTCGTGTGCCAGAACAGCACCGGGGAACCGACCACGCACACGCCGACCATGGCGTACATCACCCAGTCCCAGAAGTCGCCTTCCAGGTTCGGGATCACCAGCGTGAAAAGCAGGAAGAAACCGAACAGGAACAGGGCCAGCGTCCCCAGCAGGACCATGGTGGTCGAGACCATTCCGCGCAGGCGGAACCTTCGGTCGATCAGATCGATGTAGGTCGAGTTGAAATGAACCAACGACGCACGTTCGTCAGGTGCGACATCCTCGGCGATCCGAGGGTCGAAACGCGAGGCGCTCTCCTGCGCCGAGAGAAAGCGATCCGTCGGGAAACTGCGCATCCAGCCGCTGTACATCCGTGATCCTCGCTCACTCGTCTGAGCGAGAATGCCACGCCATGCATCCAACGCCCACTTCACGCATTCAACGAGGTTGCCTGCAGCTGCTGACGAATCTCATCGTTACGGGCCTTGGCTGCCGTGATCGAGTCCTTCCAGAAGCGCTCCATTTCATCGGCACGACCTTCCACGCGATTTACGCGTCCGTATACGACGGGTGCACGGAGCGGAGCTGCGCCCGAGTCGTCAGATACCTCGCGCCTGATCACCCCCACTGGCCAGACTGGCCTGCGGCACAATTTCATTGTCAGGAAACGGAATAGCGCCCAAGGCAATGTAACGGGCAGCGCTATCCACATCAGTCCCGCGCCAGCGGAAGACACATGGATGATGAATGCATTTCGCAACGTTGGCGCCACCGATGTGTACAGCTGAAGCGGAGGAAACGGAAGTGCAGAGCGGCCATCCTCCATGAAGCGCCTGATCATTTCCCAATGTGCGAGCGTGATGCCAGGATTGGACCCGCTATCCGAACCAACTGCAAAGGTATGGACGACCTGATCTCCCTTCATGACCAATCCACGCAGGTCATACGTGGCACCTTCATCCGGCCCAAGAGGCTTGTCCCTCCCAATGACGAAATTGACACTTGACCATGGCACTGAAATTACGCCCCTTCGCCCCCCTGCGAAGATGTGGACTTTCCTCTCACGCCTATCGAATCGGATGGGGTAGTACTGATATCTGAATATATCTCTACCAAGAAGCATCCGGTAGGTGAAGGCAGCGAAACCGAGCATGAGGACAGAGAGGACGCCAACCGTAATCGTCATCTCAGAACTAATGGACTTTCCCTCGGCGTGCATCGCGAGAGTTGCATACACAAATGCCAGAACGAAAACCAATACAAGACCGAGGATCACGCACCCCCACATCGCGCCCCAGCCACGATAGAGGAAATGGCGGTCGACGTACTCAATGTAGTCGTCATCAAGGTACACGATCCCCTGATCAAGTGGCGTGACGCCTGACGAATCGAATTTTCGAACATCTGCAGCGATCTCGTAATCCGTCAAGGAGCGATTGTTACGGTATCGCTGTCCAAGCCAACCTGCGAACTGGCTCATCGGTCAGGCTCCTGCGGGAAGCATTGCATTATATGCGTCCACCTGTGCGTCAACCGAGTCAAACGAGCCATGGTTATGAACACCGAATGGCGTCATATCAAGCCAACGCTCAATTTTATCATCCCGAATTAGATTAATTAGCCACTCGCCGAGCATACTGATAAGCCCCAGAACCAAAAGCACGATAAATCCCACGCCAGCGGTCATCACGCCAGCCAACATCAAAACAGCGACAACCGCTCCTGACACCGCGGTGACGGTATAAAACGCAACCATCGGAACGTCATTTCGCTTATAGGCGTCATAAGCCTTCCACCCGTCGATTACCGCGCCCAATAGACCCCCCACAGCCCCAAGCAGCTTTCCAAAGAACCCTACCATTCCCGCCCGGGTGGAGGCTTGAAGTGCGCCAAATCGAATCTCTGAGGACAGTGCGGCACGCCCCCACATCGACTTGCCCAGAGCCAACCCGGTCAACTCGACACTGGTCCCCGCAAAGCCGGCAAGCGCGGCGCCTAGATTAAGATCGCGACGCCCACCCGGCCCCTCTTTTTCGTCATCCAATTTGCCGTAGGAATCCGCAACATTCCAAGCGTCCAGCACCAGCCCCACAACCCCCAGACGCACGTCTAAACTCACACGTGGAGCGGTGTACTGCGCGGCGCGATTCCTCACCAGGACCCTCACCTGATCTTCGCTCATCAGCATGTTTGACATAGCCCCCGGTTGTCCATTCCGGACGGCTGCCATCGCTTCCTTATCCCAGAACAAGGCCCACTCGAAGACCTTCCTGCCGCGCGCATTTCGATCGCCTGTCGCGACTCTTGCGCCACTGCGCTCACTGAGCTCCTGTCGAAGATGCTGATCAACACGGGCCCTCAGCTCCCGCTTGTTGACACCAGATTGTCCCTCGCTGAGCGCCTCCACCAGAAAGTGCGCCATCTCACGCTCCGAGGCACGAATGCCGACCCTCTGAATGCGCTTACCCGAAAGAACACCGAGCAGGCCGACCAGATTGTTCCTCGTCGCCGTAGAAATAGCGATATTGATGCCTGCCTTTGCGACAGTTGATCCTGCCTTGGTTAGGGCTGTAACAAACATCCCAGACGTCTTGAAGACAAGACCTGCAACCAGGCCTAACCCCTGTTGCAGTTCCTGGGGCTTGCTACCTCCTCGATCGAGGACGTGAGCATATGCCTTGAATATGTTGGACCAAGCACCGGGGTTATCTGAATTGCTCAAGAATGTCTTGGATTGCTTCTCAATAACCTCCGCCGCGATCTTGTCATTGAGCGTCAACGCTCGAACAGTGCAGTTCTTGATGTCCTGAAAACGACCAGCGAGATCCTCCAGAAGCGCAGCCTGCACACAGTCAAATCCAACAACCCCTTCAAGCGAACTATCGACGATCTCCGTCAATCTCATTGAACTATATGACAGTTCATCAAGGTGATTACATGCCAGCCAAGTCCTGAAATCGTCGTTCCTGTACCAGCGAACGAAACTCTGGGCAATCGGGTTCAGGTGCGAAGCGATGTATCGCTCCATTTCCGGCATGAGGCTTTTGTCAAACCTATCAAGCGCTTGCTGGCTGTAATCATCACGGTAGCGATCCCATGCGGAGTCCCTGGCCCTCTTGTCTTCTTCGGCCGTCAACTCCTCACGCATTTTAGTGATTCCCGCCGCATACAGCTCCATCGCCGCGCGCCCGGTGTACGCGCTGGCACGTACGGAGCTCAGCTTCTCTGCGGCCGCCTGATCCTCAATTGCCTGCCGGATTCCGCGGATCGCCACTGAGGTTGCATGCTTCCACCCCCTGTCATCTTCCTCTTCGAACTCTCGGGTCTTCTGCCGAATAAGTGCGGAAAGCTCCTGCGCTATTCCTGCGGGATCATTCAACGCAACCATCATCGGACGCGCAGACAAAGAGCTCTTCTGAAGCCATGCCTCCATTCCTGGCACATCCTGTTTACACCTTGAAAAAGGCGCAAAGGAGAACGAAAAGCCAGGATTAGCATACACATCAACGACTTCGAGGATCGTCTCAACTGCACGATCCACAATTCGGGGCTTCCCAGGGTCCGCAGCCGGTGGCGGACTTGAGGGGAGCATAGGGATCTTCACTTCAGACTCGGATTTTACCCTCTTGCCAAACTTGAACTCGCTGACCATGGAGGGGGCGTCAGCCGCACTTCCCACGTGATCCAGCGACTTTCCTTTGAGCCACATCTGGACATCAATACAGCGCATGTGCTTCTTGCGCTCGCTGGATTTTCGATTTCGCTCCATGATCTCTTTCGTCCATGGAGCCTCCGAGAAGCCAAACCAAACTTTTCCAGCTCGCTTGGGGTCGGGGATGATAACGAAGCGGGCCACCTGCGAATCGGCCATTCGCGCGCATGTAGGTTGAAACTCTTCCTGCGGTGGAGGAGCCGCATGCGGATCGAACTCCAAGAGATAGGAGTCGCTGGTGATCTGATAGCCCTTCCATTCGCCACGGATCTCGTTGAATACATAAAGATACCCTTGGCGGGCAAGTCGCAACGTGTAGTGAGCCTCACTGGCCGGAAGGGTGACACTGGCCACATCCTTTCCAAACCCTCCTCCCAGCCTTGGCCCTTGCCACATTTCCTTGACGTCTGAACGGCAGATGGCGTATCTGATCGGAAGAATCGGCAAGCCGACCTGATCGCAGACATCACACTTCTTCGCGGGGTCACACGACTGTGTCGGCCTCTTATCCATGCTGCCAAGCTCCTTGTTCTGTCTGCTCCAATGAAGGTTCATCCACCTCTTCGTCGGAGGGGTCGCTGACGGCACTGCGGAACGCGCCAGGCTCTAAGCAGGCGATCCGAAGAGCCTCTTGATACCGCGGCGTGTTATGAACTTCAGGTGATTGAAATACTGAAGCAAATGCATACGCTTCCTTATCGTCAGGGTCTGTCAGCCCGCACTCGCCGGCCTTCTCCATCTCGTCAAAGACACGTCTCGAAAGCCCAGCACCCTCAATGCTCCCACCCTCTCGATGCAACCGATCGATCACCCTGTTAACAGAAGCCAACGAGGAAATCGCGTACAGCTGATCGGACGTTAGATGCATCCCATCCTTGTTACAACCACTGTTTTCGTATGATTGCCACCGCGCGCCCTTGTCCACGGTTGCGGTCCAGGCATTGATGGGACCAAGCAATGCATCCAGCTGCGACGACAAGAGAATCCACTTCAGCGCGTTCCAGACACGAGGATCGTAGTATCTGAATAGCATCTTCTCACCATCAAATTTTCTCACCATCATACGAGCCAAGTGATTTCGGACTCGCTGACTGTCGGCATTGCATTTCAGCAACGCCGAGAATGGGATGCGGTCATGATCGCGTGCGTAGTGCACAGTTTCATCAAGTGCCGCTAGACGCGCATCAGGCTCAATTTCTTCCAGTCTGATTAGATAGGGAAGAAGATGCTTCTGCCCAAGGAGCTCCTTGGGAACGATGGGTTCGCATGGCCAAAGCTTGGCGATACGTCGATCGATCTGGAGTGGATTGATCAACGCATACTGATGAGCTTCGAATAGCCGGTGATCGAGTTGCATCTCTCAGGCTCCCAGTGGGACCAAGCCGGCGCCCGACTGTTCCGCTGCACGCACGCGATACTCGCATGCCTTGTGTGAACCGTCTGGCACCTTCACCTCCCCCACCACACTCGCCGGCCCCAGCCATTCCCTCTGGCTCGCCTTGAATTCCACCTTGCCCGGCGCGCCCAGTTCGATGTTGTCGCCCTCGATCCGGATGTAGGCC